>JAYZJE010000131.1:0-3535 GCA_036164895.1 Pseudomonadota bacterium | reverse complement strand
GTCACTTTTTGCGCCAGCACAGTCATTATGGATACCAAGGGCGCGGCATTTGAAAGCGTCCGCTTCGGTAACAGCGACGGCGATCCGGATGTTATTGCTCATGCGGTTGAAGGTTCGTTGGCATCGGTGCCGTGGGCGTTGCAGCCTACTGCTCAGGTTCTGCTGCATCTGGAGAACACCGACGACAGCCCGTATTTCGCCGATCCTCGAGCGGTGCTCAACAGCGTGATTGAGCGGCTAACGGACATGGGCCTGAAGCCGGTCGTCGCGACCGAACTCGAGTTCTATCTGCTCGAACACGATGGCGAGAAATTTCTGCCCAAGGTGGGCAAACTGCCGGGCTCGAATCTTCGCCAGGATGGGCCGCAGTTTGCCACTCTCGATGATTTGGCAATGATCGATCCGTTCCTCGCCGACCTAGACCGCGTTTGCCAGGAGCAACATATTCCTGCCGGTACCGCACTTGCTGAATATTCACCGGGACAGTTCGAGGTGAACCTCAACCATGTCGACGATGCGGTCTTGGCCTGCGATCATGCGGTACTGCTGAAACGGGCAGTCAAAGCTATGGCGCAACGGCATGAACTCGCGGCCAGCTTTATGGCAAAGCCGTTCGCGGATTTCGCAGGTTGCGGGTTGCATGTTCATGTCAGCCTACTCGACAAGCAAGGCAACAATGTATTCGCTGGCAGCTCGGTTGACGGCGAATTCTCCGACACGCTGCGCCATGCGATCGGCGGTATGGCCGACATCATGGCGGAATGCATGGCAATTTTTGCCCCGAACGCGAATTCATACCGGCGTTATGGGCGCGACGATTATGTACCAAGAGCGCCAAATTGGGGGCCAAATCACCGCGATCTTGCGCTGCGAATACCTTTATCGTCGCCTCAAAACACACGTGTCGAACACCGGGTCGCGGGCGCCGATGCGAACCCCTACCTCGTTATGGCTGCGCTGCTTGCAGGTATTCATCATGGCATTGTTAATAAGAGCGATCCCGGAGTCATGATTCAGGCAGGAGAGGAGATCGATGATGAGGTAGCGCTGCCTGTACGCTGGGAACTAGCGTTGGACGCGTTCGCGGCCGGGAAAGTGCTACCGGAATACATCGGCAAAATGTACCACGAGGTTTTCGGTAAATGTCGGCGCGAAGAGTGTGATCGATTTCGCTCAGAGGTCAGTGAGCGTGATTACGAATGGTATCTGCGGGCCGTGTGACTGGCTCTTGCACTTATATATCGGATGTTGCGCCGCGGCCAGTCGGCTCCCGCAAAGCTGGACTGCCAGGCCGTAACTTAACAGCCGACCTGGTTATTTGTTGGCGAGCAAGCTACGGGTTATCCTGCGGTACGGATTATTTATTGAGCGTTCGGGGATAACAGCTCTGAAAGGTCAGGTGTTATGAGAACTCGTCTTCCTCTGCTGGTGTTAATGCTGATCGTGGCTGCGCCCGGTTGGGCTGCTGCAACTTACGAAGAATGCCAAGCGACTGTCGAAGTATTCCGCGAGCTCAGTAATACCTCGGAATTTCTGGCAAACGCCTATGGCTACGCGGTTTTTCCGACGATTGGCAAAGGCGGTCTCGGTATTGGCGGCGCTTATGGGACCGGGTGCGTGTACCTCGGGGGCGTCAAGGCCGGAACGGTGTCGATGGGGCAGGTGACCGTTGGCTTTCAGCTTGGTGGCCAGGTTTACAGCGAATTGATCGTGTTCCAGCACAAGGGCGCGTACGACAGCTTTACCAGTGGGTCGTTTGAGTTCGGAGCCGACGCGACCGCCGTAGCGTTAACTTACGGGGCGCAGGCAGGAACCGGCACTACCGGCAGCAGCGCCAGTGCCGGAACCAGCGCTGGAAACACCAGGGGCGTAGGCGGAGCGTATCGCGGTATGGTGTTGTTTACGCTTGCCAAGGGCGGGCTGATGTATGAAGCGAGCGTCGGTGGTCAGAAGTTCAATTTCCAGCCGATCGGCTTAGAACAGTCTTCGGTATATTAAACTTAACAGCAGCCAATCATTCCTTGATTATGATTTAGTTTGGTCGTGAACGACTGCGGGCAAAGGAAGCACAACAATGCCAGATGAAATTCGAGATGCAGTGGCCGAATTCGATTTGACCGGGCTATATCGGGAAGAGAGTTTTACCGATCGCAAGGTTGGCACGATTCGTTTGCACACCCCGGTTACCGAGAGCGGTGAAACTGATTCGGATCGATCACTGATTTTTGTTGGACAGACGCAGGTTTTGACGCCGGCTGGGACTCTGCCTCTCAATTTCGAAATTCCCGGCGATACGCTGGCGGAGGCCGCGAAGAATTTCAGCGACGCTGCCCAAAAGGCCTTGGAGGCGACGGCAGAGCGCCTCGAGAAAATGCGCCGCGAAGCTGAATCGTCGATCATCGTCCCCGACAAGGGTGCGGGTCCGGGGGGTGGCTTCGGGGGCCTAGAGGGGGTTTAACCGACCCGGCCCGGGCAAACCTCGAATCCACAGCCATGGCTTCAGGGAAAAAAAAGAGGACAAGTCAGGACCCTTGTGCATCAAAGCCACTGATTCCCGAACCTGAATGCGTTTCGAGCAGCGTCTGGCAAGACGGATACCAGGCAACCTGGTCTTTCGATGATCGATTTCTATTATTGGCCGACCCCAAACGGGTGGAAGATCGCGATCATGCTGGAAGAGTGCGGGCTGGAGTATCGGGTCGTGCCAATCAATATCACGCGCGGGGATCAGTTCACATCGGAGTTTCTGGCCATCAGCCCGAACAACCGGATGCCGGCAATTGTGGACCACGATGCTGAAGATGCGCCTTTGTCGTTGTTTGAATCGGGCGCCATATTGCTCCACCTGGCCGAAAAAACAGCCCGCTTCATGCCGGCAGATACTGTGGGCCGTTACACGGTCCTACAGTGGTTGTGTTGGCAGACTGCCGGGTTGGGACCAATGGCTGGCCAGCTCAGCCATTTCGTTAACTACGCCCCCGAAAAAATCGAATATGCATTGCAGCGCTATAGCAACGAATACAATCGCCTGCTCGGTGTCATGGAACAGAGGCTGGCAAACCGCGACTACCTAGCCGGCGATTATTCCATCGCAGACATGGCATCCTGGCCATGGATTCTGCCGCACAAGCGCTTGGGGCAGTCACTGGACGAGTTTCCGCGGCTGAAGCGGTGGTTTGAGACCATCGATGAGCGGCCGGCAGTGCGGCGCGGCAGAAATTTGGGTAAAGCATGGATTCAGGACGGGCCTCCTGATGAAGAGACGCGCAGACATTTATTTGGTCAAACGGCTGAAAGGATAGATCAACTTGCAGAAGAAATTGCTATAAAGCGTGAACCCTGAAACCTAAATGTCTATAACCCAGCCGGGAATCGCCCGACATGCACGCCACCGCTGACTTATGAAGTTCTAAAGATTCTTGATGCTGGAACTTGGTCTGAAAGTTTTTATCAGTTACCTGATCGGATCGTTGAATGGTAGCTTGATCATCGGCCGCATGAGCGGCGTCGATATCCGTGCGGTCGGCAGCGGCAA
>JAYZJE010000130.1:0-5586 GCA_036164895.1 Pseudomonadota bacterium | reverse complement strand
ACAGTTAATTCTGTTGGCACGTTGAATCTTCTGGAGTGGTTAAAAGATAAACCAAAAGTAAAAGTACTCTATGCTTCTTCATCGGAAGTTTATGCGGGAGCCGTTAAATTAGGAATAGGGGCGGTACCTACTGATGAAGGAGTCCCAATCTGTATAGACGATATATCCAATGTCAGGTGGTCATATGGCATAAGCAAAGCGCTAGCGGAAGGTGCATTGTTCGCCTATTCCAGTCGATATTCCCTTAGATTTAGTATCATCCGGTATCATAATATTTTTGGGCCTAGAATGGGCTTAGATCATGTAATTCCACAATTTTCCATGCGAATTATGAATGGTGATCTTCCCTTAAAAGTATATGGATGCGATCAGACACGCTCATTCTGTTACGTCTCAGATGCTGTGAGAGCTTCTAAATTGGTCATGGAGTCATCTAGTCTGGATGGCAAGATTGTTCATGTGGGGAACGATGAAGAAGAAATTAAAATAGCTGATTTGGCAAAAATGATGCTTGATATGAGCTCCAAGCCCACTGAGATAATTGAGTACGATGCTCCAAAAGGTTCGGTTGAAAGGAGATGTCCAAATATAACCTCGTTGAGATCGACAGGATTTACTCCGAACGTGCCACTGAAGGTTGGAGTCAAAAAAACCATGGCCTGGTATCAAACATATTCTAATATCTAAGTAAGGATAAATAATAGAATATGTTCCGATTTATAAAAAACTAGCGCTACTGGTTGATCTAGAGATCGTGAAATTATCAATAAACATACACACGTGATTTGCATAAACTAACTATAGTTACGGATTAATAATCTATGCCCTATACAGATTATTATCTCAAAACCTCTTGCCGGATTTGTAAATCAAGGTCGCTGCAAAGTGTAATAAGCCTCACGCCAACACCGCCAGGCAACGCTTTTGTAACAAAGGAGGAAATTGATGCTAATGAGGCGGTTTATCCGTTAGACCTTTTCTTATGTAATGACTGCTGTCACATTCAACTTGGTCATGTAGTTGATCCCAAGATTCTCTATCAACGTAATTACTCATACGTGACATCCACTTCACCGGTTTTCGTCAAACATTTTGAAAGGTTTTGCGACCAGATGGCAAATGCTTTCAAACTTGATTCGTCTTCATTTGTAATCGATATTGGGTCTAATGATGGTACGTGTTTGAGTTTTTTTCAAAATAAAAACATGAAGGTACTGGGGATTGACCCAGCAACCCATATAGCCGAGTCGGCATCGGCTAGTGGAATACCTACAATTCCGAATTTCTTTTCTTCGAAGTTGGCAAGTGAAATAGTTCAGGAATATGGTTATGCAGACTTAATTACATCCCACAATGTTTGCGCGCACATAGACGATCTCGACGACGTAATGTCGGGGGTTCAGTCCATACTGAAACGTGATGGAATATTTGTCATGGAGGTTGGGTATTTTCTAGACGTTTATAGTAATAAATGGTTCGATACTATTTATCATGAACACCTCGACTACCACACCGTCACGCCGTTGCCCAGGTTATTTGACCGTTTTGACATGGAGATCATCAAAGTAGAACGCATTGAGGCGCAGGGTGGCTCAATCCGAGTCATAGTGCAGAATGCAGGCGGACCTTATCCAGTCGAAGATTCCGTTTCAAGTTTAATTAACATTGAGAAATCGTTAGGTCTTCAAAAACCGGGTACATTGATCAGATTTCAATCTGATATAGACAAGATAGGTAAGCAGTTATGGAAAATTATTAAGGAAATAAAAAATCAGAAAAAAACAATAGCAGCGTATGGAGCGCCTACTAAGGCGACGACGCTTGCTTACCACTTCGGAATCGAAAACGGGGATATTGAATACATCATTGATGAGAACCCCCTCAAACAAGGCCTCTACTTGCCAGGGAAGCATATACCTGTCCTCGGTTCCAAGGTGCTGTACGAGGACTTACCCGATTTCGTATTAATTCTGGCATGGAATTTTGCTGATGCCATAATTCAGAATCATCAGGACTACCTTAGTCGCGGAGGGCACTTTATAGTCCCTCTGCCCAACCCTACAATTATTTAGAGTAGTGCTCGCATTAGCCTAAGAGCGTCGGGCCATAGGTCCGGTGAACTAGCAAGAATACACCTAAGCCACACAAGCCGGCCGCAAACACTTCATTCAAACGGAAAAGCGTACGGGCCGGATACCGTGTTCTTAACAAGAAGAATACAACTAACATCAGAGCAATTAGCGCCAGCTGCCCTATTTCGACGCCAATATTGAAACCTAGCAGTAGCGCGGCAAGCAGATCAGGCGGTAGCCCGCTATTGATGAATGCGCCTGCAAAACCGAGGCCATGCACCAACCCAAACAACACTGTCATCAATACTCTTAGGCTTCCATTGCCCTGTAGATCATGACTCAGCAATAGGTAGCAAAAAGAAAAAGCTGCCAGGCCGAAAAGAACAGACACGCTGATTTGACCCACTTGGTTGGCCGACAGAACCGCCATTGCCAATAAGGCTATTCCGATCAGACTGGCCAAGCCGAGGGCGGAACGCCGTTTGAGATAGCCGTGCTCCATTGCCACTAACGCGATCGTTAGGCCAATCGTTGCCTCAATAGCCGGCATATTCGGCTGCACCATTCCCAGCACACCCAGAGCCAAGGTAATGCTGTGCCCTATCGTGAAGCCGCTAACTGCCAACGCGATATCCTTAAACCTGCGACAGATCAGTAGCAGTGCCAGTAGAAATGCAACATGATCGTACCCCGTGGCGATATGCGTCACACCCAGCCTGATATAGGCGCTGAAGCTTGTCGATGAATTTGCGGTGCCCGGCTGTGCGTTCTCACTTTGCCTTAACTGCCAGATAAGGTTCGCCTCAGTAAAGATGCGTTGTTTAAGATGTTCAGCCGTACGAAACGTCGCGAAATGAACGTGTTCCGGCGCTAAATCAACAAACGCCCGAACCTCCAGTGACTCTGGAATCGCGTCGCACCGCCATTCGGCTTCGACTTGAACAAATCCAGATCGGGATCGCGTTGGTGCGAACGGTCGACTCGCCTGGCAGTTGTCATGTCGCTGGTGAACTATGATGTGATCAGCGAGATAACGGGCCACAGTAACATTTAATGGTACCAGGTCGGCTGCGCGTGGAATCCGGGTTGCTTCGCGCGTGCTTACAGTAAAAGTGACTGTTAATGTTTGTTCATCAAACTGCCACAGGCTGAAAGATTCGCTGCGACCATGAGCGTGCACGACACCACAATGTAAGATAACGGCCAACCAAATGGTGCCAAGCCATTTGGTTTGTCCGGTTCTATTCGAGTTTTGCCTCATCAATAATAATCTCGGCGCGGTTGCGCAACCACTTCAGGTAATCGAGCAAAGCTTTTTCACCGGCGCGGCGAATATACTCCGTTTCGACGACGTGCTTAATATCGTTAAATTCCGGAAGCTGAGGCGGTTGATAGGCCTCAAGGTAGAGTACATGGTAAGTACCATTGATTAGAATAGGTTCGGAACACTCGCCTGGCTGTATTTGCGTAGCCCGCCTTGCGAGGGTGGGCCCCATGTAGTCCATCAGTTTAGTGAGCGGGAGGAGTTTGTTCGGCAATTCAGAAACAACATCGAAGTTCATCGACTGAGTGATGTCGTTAATGTTACAAGCTGAAATAAGCCTTCCATGAACGGCTCGTTCTTGCTCCATCGCGGGAACCGTTCCGGTCGTACGCAACCAGCGCACTTGCAAGCGTTCCGTTTGCGCGAAGAAATTCGCATCACCGTCGTAAAATGCACGTAATTCCTCGCTGCTTGGCGCGAGAGCCTCTGCCTCCGTAATAACTTGTGTGATAACAGCAGCGGCAAGTGCCTTGCGAATTCCTGGGGCGGTCTCCGGAAAACCGAGTTCGATGCCGCGTTGCACTAAAAGTTCTTCCTCAATAATCCGTTTCAGGGCAAAATTTCTATCCTCTTTTCCTGCTGTTCTCTTGTCTGTTGCCAAATCTTGCGCGACGCGTTCAAATTCCGCCTGTGTGATGAGTTGGTTGCCGATTCGGGCAATCGCACCTGGGGGCAGTTTGCCGGAGGTAGAAGACCGGTCGGTTACGAGGTCAGTGCCAGCAATGAGCAGACCAATCAATGCACCGCCGGTTAACAGCGCGATACGACGCCGCGCTGGGCGCTTGGCAGCAGCACCAACCGAACTCCGTGCTACACGTGCTCTGTCAGATTGACGGGTCCGGGTTGCCATAATCGACGAAAATTGGCGACGACCAGGCCCGGCCCTCTGCTTCAGCGAGGCAGTCATCATCCATTGCAGTGCGGTTATCCCCATAACAAGCATTCACTTGCGTGCATTGTCCCTGATCGTCGACATCGCAGCGCAGGCCGCCAGCATTGATCATCGATGACGGTTCTTGAATAGCGCGGACGTAATAGACCGTGTCGCGATCAGATTTCACAAACTCTTCGTCTTCAAACTCGATCGTGCAGCCTGACGGATTTGGTTTGCACCCAAAAGTTCGCCATGGATCCTCAATTAACCCGGGCACGGGTTCAGCGTGATGTTGTTGTGGTTGAATTCGAATTACCTCAATTCGTGTTATGAGTTTCCGGCGATCGGATGGGTTGTAGCATTCGCCGCGACACAGCTGGTCGGTTCGTGCAGGGGACATTGCTGTGAGGCTTTCTTCGGGGCAACCAGGATTCTGATGAAATGCGCCGATGGCGCGGGCCCGAAATTTCGGCGCGTCGGCCATCCTCGTTTCACTACCCATGGGTACCGTAACAGTTCCTTCGTCACCCGGCGCGTTAAGCAGATCGAACCAAAGCAACATGCGTTCGCCACTGGTGCCATAGACTTCCTTGTGCTTCATTGCATTCCAGATTGCGTTACGATCACGCTCTTCTGCATGGATTGCAACCAATCCACCCGTGACGAAATAGCTAGCCTGCCGTTCCAACTCGAGCCAGTTGAACACGTCGATCTTCGTTGGATCAACTTCCACGGCTTCAGGCTTTGGGTCACCCCGGTCAGTAGAGTATATTTTTCGCGACACCTCATCTTGATAGCCCCACCAATCCGTCGCGTACCCGCGCTGCGTTTCTTTGAATCCCGTACCTGGCCTGGCAGAGTGGTTGTCGCTGGAAGCAATGAATCCGAATCGAAATCGCTTCGGCCAATTTGGCGGCGTTTCAAAGTTTGTTATAGCCAGGCCGTATTGCGCCGAACCTCGCGGGCGGTAATTAAATGCAGGAAGGAAGCAGTCGCGACACTGACCCGAATCGAGCCAATTCTCAAGGTCGGTGCCCGGTACCGAGTGCCAGCCAACATTACCCAATTTTAGAAACTGCTTACGGGCATCTGTTGCCCGGATAGCACACTCGTTGGGATCAATGCCGCCCGCCAAACAACGATCTCTTATGATCTCTCCCGCACGCCAGCATGAAGGTAGATAATCAGCTGTCGGCTGCGGACAGGACACAGCCCCATCAGGGCCGGTCTCGACAGCCTTCCAGTCTCGATATTCTTCTGCGTTGCCATGACCTGAGAAGACTTCCATCAAAATCTGACGCGCCGGATCGTGAAAC
>JAYZJE010000129.1:0-7110 GCA_036164895.1 Pseudomonadota bacterium | reverse complement strand
TGCAAAGAAGGAATTCGTGGGCTTGATTCGCGACGGACGTTTCAGGTGGTGCGCAGCCATCATGATTTTTTTGTTGCTGACGTCCCTGTGGGTCGGCTACAGCCGCTATCAATCTATGAACGATACTCAGCTGTCTGCTCAGACCACGACGGAAGAGCAATGGGTTAATCAGGACGACAAAAATCCGCACACTGCTGCACACTTCGGCAATTACGCGTTCAAGTCTCCCGGGCCGCTGTCTTTTTTCGACAATGGAATTTCGAATTTCGTTGGCAGCACCATCTGGCTCGAGGCGCACAAAACCAATTTCGCCAAAAATAGGCCCGCACAGGACAACGGCGGTCTATCGCGATTTGGCGAATTGACGCCGGCGATGACCCTGCAGTTGTTGATGCCACTGATGCTTATTCTGCTGGGTTTCTCGGCCTTTGCCGGTGAACGTGACGCCGGTACTCTGCGCCAACTGGTGAGCCTAGGGGTAGGCGGTAACACCCTGCTGTGGGGCAAACTGCTCGGCGTGTTAGTCACAGTGTCTCTGATTCTCGTGCCGTATATTGTGATCTGCGGCTTCGTACTAACCTTCGTCGAAGGTGCTGGTTCGGTTGAACTGGGCATGCGCGGATGGTTGCTGTGCCTTGCCTATTCGCTGTACTCCCTGACGTATATGTTCCTAATAATGGGTGTTTCAGCCGCCGCAAGAACCGCTAAGTCGGCTCTGGTGATACTTGTTGGATTCTGGGTATTTGCCAGTTTCATCATTCCTAGAGCGGCCACGGATATTTCGAAGGTTCTGACACCCACACCGGGATACGCCCAGTTCTATAAGAGCGTCAAAGATACAAGTCTGAGCGGCTTGAAGGGGGCGGAGGGTGACGTCGCGCTGCCCAGCCGTGCGCATTTGGCCAAGGTTCGCCAATCACTATTCGATCAATACGACGTGGATTCCGTCGAGGACCTGCCGGTGTACTGGACAGCCGTCTCGATGCAAACAATCGAGGAACGCGACTACATCATCAACGATCAGCTCATGGAGAAACTACGTCAGTCATTCCAGATTCAGCACCGTCAGCGCGACATCGTTGGCTTCTTGTCGCCGGTATTGGCGCTGCGTTCCGTTTCCATGGCTCTGGCAGGCACCAGCCTCGTGGACCAAGAGGAGTTCATCAGGTCGGCACACCAATATAGGATCAACATGATCCGCGACATGAATACCGAGCTGATAAACAACGCCACCATGGGCGATGCCCTCTATATAGCGGGTTCCGACACGTTCTCGATAGTGGAACCCTACCGGTATACGGCTCCTAGCATGAGGGAGTCACTGGCCCCACTGAAACATAACATCGTGATATCGGTGCTCTGGTTCTGTATTGCTTGGCTATTTGCGCTGACGTCAACCCGCCGGATGGCAGTTTTGTGAAGGCATAATTATGTTCTCCATCATATTTCGGCATGAGCTGCATCAACTCCGTAAGTCCAAGCCGACCGTCACACTGTTTATTCTCTTAGCGGCAAGTTTTTGCTTCGCAATATGGAACGGCGATCGTGCCGTTGAGAAGCATATCAATGCCTCGCAGTTCGTCGTCAATCAGCAGATGGAGAAAAAGCAATCGTGGTTGAATGATCTGATAGCTTATGAAAACTACGCAGCTGAACACAAGGTTCCCACACAGATCGCGCCGACGGCAAACAGACCAGCGCCATACGGGCAGCCAGCTCTTGGCAACAACGCAGGGACCGTGGGCGAGAAACTCGACGACGTCGCCGTTTTACCGCCGACAGGATTGGCCGCATTTTCGATCGGCCAACTTGACTTGCAGCGCGGTTATTCACTGGTGAATGTCAAGAGCAAGTTTTCCATGTCTGACAATTACGAGATTGAAAATCCAGTCAATCTATCCACGGGAACATTCGATATTTCTTTCGTCGTGCTGTTCTTGCTGCCGATTTTCATTCTCGCCCTTACATATGATCTTTTCTCGGGTGAACGCGAAGCCGGCACACTGGCACTAATCCAGACTCAGCAGGTATCCATGCGCGTTTTCGCTGCAGCAAAAATGTGTTCGCGCGCAACAATATTTCTGGCTGTGATCGTGATGGCCGGTCTAGCCGCTTTCGCATATTGCGCTACTGGCCCGGTCGGGCTGGGCATGACGGACGCCGGGGTGCGTCTCGCGCTCTGGTTTGCTGCCGTATTGGTTTATAGCCTGTTTTGGTTTGCGCTCGCAGTCAGGGTCAACACGTTCGGAAAGAGTTCGGAAACCAATGCCACCATTCTTTCCTGCGCCTGGCTGTGTCTGGTCGTCATTATTCCCACCTTGGTTAGCCTGACCGCCACGAGCCTATATCCGGCGCCTTCCCATATGAGTTTCAAGATAGCCCAGCGGGCGGCGTTTGCAGAAGCGGAAGCCAATCTCGACGACACGAAGAAAAAATTCTATATCGACCATGCGGAGATGGTCCCCGAAGAGGATATACCGGGGTACACTCTGAGTTTTCTGGCCCGCCAAGAAGCGATGGAAAAAGCTGTCGAGCCAGTCTACCAGCGATTTGAGCAACAGAAAGAAAGCCAGGAAAGCCTGGTCAGCACATTTCAATATGCATCGCCGGCTATCGTCGCGCAACTGACTCTCAACGACATTTCTGGTACCGGGTCCGCGCGCTTCTCAAATTACCTGAGGCAGACCTATGCTTTCCACGCGGCACGAAAAGACTATTTTTTACCGAAGTACATAAATCGGCAGATGCTAACCTCTTCAATGTATAGTCAGTTCCCCACGTTCAAATATCACCACGAGAACATTGGCAATCTAATCGGCCGTGTATTGGTCCCATTGCTGGTGTTACTTGCCGCAACGATCATAGTCTACCCGCGCCGCATATCTATGACGAACAAGGCATCTTCTCGGGATGCCTCTCCCCTTGATGCGCCGGAAACCGACCCTAGTAGACAGCGCGCTGACATGGCATAGTTACGATTGAAAAAAAGGCTGATCAGCTCAGAAAATGACATCAGATTTCTCGTGAACAATTGCTGGAAGTCTTTGAAAATTCGCCTATAATTTTATGGTTATCTTATTATCTTATACTTACAATATAATCCGCTTATAGTTAACTTATTGATTGTCATTGCTCTTGCGAAAATTGGCTTTTGTCGAAAGATTATTTTAAACCGTAAAAACGGATTGAGTAACACGACAGAAATTGAAACCGCGTTAGTGCGATAAAAAGCACAACGTGTCACGCGCCGTAAATTGGAGAGGGTCAAATCATGGTTCTAGAGATTAGAAAGGCTGTAAAAATTTCCATTAGTTTAGCCAGTCTTGCTGCGCTTGCAGCGATACCGGTGGAAGCAGCCGACGGCGAAAAAATAGTTACTCCATTCGGCAATAAAGTTCTTGAGCAAATAATTGTCACGGCGCGTAAGCGTGAAGACAATTTACAAGAGATTCCCGTCAGTGTTCAGGCATTTTCAGCGTCAGATATCAGTCGTCTTGGTATTGCCAATTTCAGCGATGTAGCGGAGTACTCGCCATCGATCATCTTTGACCTTGGAGCGGACCCTACAACCACCCGCATCGCTATTCGAGGTTTGCATCCGACTCGCGGCCGCCAGAACGTGGCTATATTGGTTGACGGAATCGATGTAGGGACAGAAGCCATTGGGGGTGCCGGTGGCGGCGCGATTTTGAATTCACGCATCACAGATATTGAACGCATTGAAGTTGTGAGGGGCCCGCAAAGCGCTCTTTTCGGCCGCAGTGCGTTTGCCGGCGCTATTCAGTACGTCACCAAGGATCCATCAGAAGAGGCTGAAAGCAATGTTTCGGTCAGTATCGGTAATCACGGCCGCTATGATGTCGGAGGCAGTTTAAGCGGTCCCGTTCCCGGCAATTACCGCGACCGCTTAGGCTTTCGTCTCAATGCCAATTATTGGTCCGAAGAAGGGTTTTATGAAGACACTGCTACTGGCACTCCTTTAGGCGGATCTGAGGGCGGCGGTTTAGCCTTGACGGCAAAATGGATTGCGTCGGAGGCTTTGTCGTTCAAAGCTCGGGCTGAATACACACACGCTGAGTACGACCAACAGGCCGACTACCTGGTACGCGCCAATACCGGCAAATTAAGTTATGCCAATGACCCACTTCTCATGGCGATTGAAGCCGAGGATCCAAGTATCCTCGCCAGTTCAGGAGTGGCCCTTTTTAAGGGTAAGATTCCAGACGGCGACGACTTGGGGTCACCTGTGCGTAGCCCAGATCCTCTTACCGGCGGTGTGTTTCCCGGTACCGACCGCGACGTATTCCGTGTGTCATTGATCGGTAATTGGGACATTGGTGTGGGCACCATCACGTCATACACGAGCCTTACGGACGTTGAGGGCGGCACCCGTCAAGACTCAGATGGAGATGCCGATCTTGACGGTTCAATAGATATATCAAGACGTGGATCGATTCTGGAGTTTGATTCAAGCATCAATCAATTTAGTCAGGAATTGCGGTTTGCCTCTAGTTGGGATTCTCCGTTTCAGGCGTCCTTTGGTGGTTTGTATTGGACAGAAAGATCCAAACGATTAGCACGGACAACCAGCTTCAATTGCAGTCAATCCCTGACGACGAGCACCGACGTTTGCAACGACCTGGTTGGCGGTGTAACGGAGTCTTCTGCGGAACTTGCTCGACAGACAGACCCTAATATCGTGCCTTACACCAGCAGTCGGGACGTCGATCATTGGTCCATTTATGCCTTGCTCGAATGGGAATTAAACGATCAATTTAAGCTGACCGCCGAGGCTCGCTATAACGATGAAGAGGAGGATGTGGTCGGGTTGAATTGCGACTTAGAACGTGTGCCAGGTTGTTTTGATCCAGTCAATCCTATCACGGCATTTAGTAGAACAATGCACGGCCCCTCCTCGACAGTCAGGGGACTTCAAAATGCCGCTGTGTACGGCGTACCTGCCAAGGCAATAACCAGTAGTGATTGGTGGACGCCTCGGCTTACAGCAGAGTGGGCGCCTCGGGAGGATATGCTTTTTTATGCAACGGCCTCCAAAGGGCAGAAACCGGCCGGTACAACCCTCCTGCTTGCAGGAGCGTGGTTCGACGTGGATCATGATGGGAGTTTAGACGAACGTCGTTTCGAAGCCGAAGAAATGTGGTCGTATGAACTAGGAGGCAAGGTGATCTGGACGGATACACTGCGAACTAATGTGGCTGTATTCTTTCAGGACTACAAAAACAAGCAAGTGATGACGTCGTTAGTTGGACCAGCAGGAACTGCAATTCCCATCATTGAGAATGCCGGCGCAGCAGAAGTCTGGGGCGTGGAATTAGAAAGTTGGTGGCAACCAATCGAAAGTCTGGGTTTTGGTTTAAGTTATACGTATCTGGATACAGAATATACGAATTTCCTGGCAATAACCGACAGCAAGACTCGGATTATTCGAGGAGGCAATTGCACAATAACGACTCTTTCAGATGGGAGCACTAGCTGTCAGGTTGATCTTTCGGGAAACAAGCTAGAGAAAGCACCTGAGAACGCGCTGGTTGCCCAGGTTGCTTACCAGGCTCCGGTGCCGTCCGCTGGTAATGCCGCGTTGCTGGTTGAGGCCGACGTTATTTACCAGAGTGAACGGTTTGGCGCACAAGAAAACTATCGTACTTTAGACGAATATACCGTGGCCAATTTGCGGTTCGGTTTGGCAGCAGACACATGGAAAGTCCTGTTCTATATCAACAACCTTTTAGACGACGATACGGTGAAGCGCGCGACGACAAAAACAGGCAGTGTGGATCGGACACATCCACAATATGATAGCAATCCTAATAAGGTTCGTAGCTCGACGAATGCTGTAAGTGCTGACCTTCCTGATCCAAGGACGTATGGTATTCGGGTAAGTTTCGATTTCTAAACTACGTTTTAGTACCATTCAGCGTTGAGTGACGACAGGACCTCGAACAGCAGAGAAAAATCTGCCGTTCTCTTTTTTTTTGCCTACAGGAAGTGCGAATCAACTGGCGGGAGTCTCAGGCGAATCGGTCATTTCAGAGTTGACTTTTTTCTGCGCCCTTCTCAGGGCCCTTTTCTCTTGTTTGGCCCTACGCTTATCTCTTTTATCCTGCTCGCGTCGGCGTTTTGCCTGAGTTTCTGGTCCTGGTCTAGCCATGACGGGAAATCCTTCCATGGAAAACTAGCGGCAACGTTACCACAAAACCTCCACTGGAACAGAACAACCCAGTTGCTTTCTGAATTAAACACAATATATACTCCGCGCTCCTTTCATATCGCTTTTATCGAGTCTGCTGACATACTGTCTACATCCTCTTAAGCGGCTGCCAACCTTTAGGAGGTATCATGGGTAGGAAACTTTACGTCGGCAATCTGCCGTATTCGGCAACCGAACAATCACTTCAGGAAACATTCGGTGCAATTGGAACCGTGGATTCCGTGAATTTAATCACCGATCGCGACACTGGCCAAAGTAAGGGCTTTGGCTTCGTCGAAATGTCCAGCGACAGCGAGGCTCAGAAAGCCATTCAGGAACTGAATGGGACCACGCTCGAAGGCCGAGAGATCAAGGTCAATGAAGCCAAACCGAAGGCGCCACGAGGCGGCCGGGGTGGTGGCGGCTATGGCGGCGGCGGTGGTGGCGGCTATGGCGGCGGCGGCGGCGGTGGCAATCGCTGGTAGACCATCCGATTACCGTAAAACAAACCCCGCTCCAGCGGGGTTTGTTTTATAAGGCGCTTCTACGGGAACCTCAGGTGAACCGCTGACGGGAGACTCAATCGGCTTGCGAATATGGGATTCAGGAAAGTAAATTCCAGCCCGGCTCAACGAAAGTCGAATTCAACTCCTCGCCCAGCATAGAGTTCACCAAATATCGCCAAAGTAGAGGTCCTGAGTTTGTTTCGCCCATCGCTCTGTTCGACAACCTTCCCTTGCGAACGTTAGCAGCTATTGAAATAACATATCCCGTGCTGCCTACTCTTGCTTCGCAGCGACCGCTTCGAGTTCCAGAGAAACCTCCGGCAATGCCAGAGCCGACACGAAAACTAGCGTGCCGGCCGCGATGTGATCACCAAAGTATTTTCCGTGGGCCACCAT
>JAYZJE010000128.1:0-3416 GCA_036164895.1 Pseudomonadota bacterium | reverse complement strand
TGATCGCGGAGATGCTGGACCTCGTTCGTGAGCGCAAATCCCTGCATTCTCTTGAGGTTGAATTTCGGCAGATGCCGTTGTCCGTCGCTCGAACGTTTGGTTTGCCTGATGTTTGGTCCCGGCGACTCGAGTTGCATGATCCTGATCGTCGACAATTGCTGGCCGTGGTTCGCACCGTAGCCGGAACCGATGCGGCGCGGCAGTTTCTTCCCGGGGATCTGCTGTTGACGATCGATGGCGTGCCGGTATCGCGATTTCGGGAAGTCGAGAGGACGTTGCAAGGTCCGATCGTTGACGTTCAAATTTGGCGGGACCGACAAGTCGTCGCCCTGCGCGTCCGAACCGTTGCATTGGAGGGCAGCGGCACTCAGCGGGCCGTGATATGGGCGGGGGCCTTGTTGCAGGCACCATACCGGGATATGTCAGCTCAACGCGGTATCGAACCGTACGGCGTGTACGTGGCGTACTTCGGCTTTGGTTCGCCTGCGTCTCGATTCGGGCTAGCGGCCGGCCGGCGGATCATTGCAGTAGATGGTCAACCAACCCCGGATCTGGACAGTTTTCTGGTCGCGGTTAGAGACAAGCAGGACCGGGAATCCGTGCGCCTGGACACAGTGACCTGGAATGATTCAATCGAGGTGCTGACGCTTAAACTCGACCAGACATACTGGCCCGCCTACGAGATCGTGCACGGTGCAGACGGTTGGATCAGTAAGACGCTGAATTGATCAAGATCATTTCCGGAGGGCAAACCGGTGTCGACCGTGGCGCGTTGCAAGCTGCGCTTGATCGGCAGGTCAGTTGCGGTGGCTGGTGTCCTGCAGAACGCAAAGCGGAGGACGGCCGCATACCCGAGCATTTTCCGGTGACCGAATTAACCGGCGCGGACTAT
Source organism: Pseudomonadota bacterium (assembly GCA_036164895.1). Taxonomy (GTDB): domain Bacteria; phylum Pseudomonadota; class Gammaproteobacteria; order Steroidobacterales; genus JAPUGB01. Next base: position 2,524 of record JAYZJE010000128.1, on the reverse strand, counting down.
GCGCAACGGACCGAACAAAACGTGCTCGACAGCGAAGCTACCGTGTTGATCTATTTCGGAACGATCAGCGGTGGAAGTCGCCTAACCCTGCATTGCTGCCGCCAAGCAAACCGCCCCAGCCTTGAAATAGATGCCAGCAAAATTGTAATAGTCGAGGCAGCGCAGCGCATGCTGGCGTTTTTCGGCGAGCATAAGGTTGTATGTCTGAATATTGCCGGCCCGCGGGAGAGCAGCGCGCCGGGAGCTGCAGAACACGCAAGCCAAATCGTCGGTGAATTTCTGGATCGGTTGGCGCAGTCAGCTTTGCTCAATCAGCGCGAGTAATTCCGCGGTAGCCTGCCGCACCTGTTTGGGGTTGCCGCGGCTTTCGACGTTTAAGCGAATCAGCGGCTCAGTATTCGATCCTCTGATATTGAAACGCCAGTCATCGAACTCCACGCCGAGCCCATCGGTATGATCGAGGTGCTTTGCCCGGTCGGCGTATTCCGCTTCGATGCGCGCGATGGTTGCCTGGACGTCGTCGACTTTGCGGTTGATCTCGCCGCTGGTTGGGTACTTGCGCTGTCGTTCGCTGACCAGTTCAGTTAATGATTTAGCTTCGACGCACATGATCTGTGTCACCAGTAGCCATGGAATCATACCGCTGTCGCAATAGGCGAAGTCGCGAAAAAAATGATGCGCGCTCATTTCGCCACCATAAATCGCATTGACCTCGCGCATCGTCTGTTTCATGAATGCATGGCCCGAGACGCTTTGTACCGGAGTTCCACCGTGCGCTTCGATCATTTCGATGCTGTTCCAGGTCAGCCTGGGATCGTGCACGATTACCTCACCTGCTGAACGCTCTAACATTGCTTGGGCCAACAGGCCGACGATGTAATATCCCTCGACAAAATCACCCCGTTCGTCGAACAGAAAGCAGCGATCGAAATCACCGTCCCAGGCTATGCCGAGTTGCGCGCCGTGCTCGCGAACCGAGTCGGCTGTGATGCCGCGATTTTCAGGCAGCAACGGATTGGGTACGCCGTGCGGAAACGTGCCATCGGGCGCATGCTGCAATTTAATGAACTCGAACGGCAGCTGAGTCTCGAGCCGGTCGATTGTGGCTCCGGCGCTGCCGTTGCCAGCATTGACGACAATTTTTAACGGTTTGAGCAGCGCGAGATCGATGTAGCCCAGCAGGTGCTCGATCTAAGCATCATCGACCTTGAGTGGGTGACGCTGGCCGCGGTCTTTGACATCGCCGAACTGATTTGTCTCGGCGAGGCGGCAAATGTCCTGCAGGCCATTGTTGCCACTCAGCGGTTTGGCATCTTCGCGCACAAACTTGAGACCGTTGTAATCCGGTTGGTTGTGGCTCGCTGTGACCATGATACCGCCGTCCATGCCAGCGTGAAACGTTGCAAAATAGACTTGCTCAGTGCCGCACAGCCCTATGTCGTATACGTCGACGCCACTGTCCATAAGCCCGTTTGCTAGTGCCTCGGCTAGACCTGGACTGGATAGTCGGATGTCGTAACCTACGACGACCTTGCGTGGCCGGACGAATGCCGCATACGCTCGACCGATCCGGTAGACGATCTCGTCATTCAGCTCATCGGGGACGCGCCCGCGCGCGTCATAGGCTTTGAAACAGCTGATTTGGTTCGTCAACGTAACTCCATTTAGCACCATCCCATGCGGTAGTGCCGGTTCACATGTACGTATCAGGATTCCCCGGCGCGCCCAGATCGATCCTCAAACCTTACGATGTCATCTTCCCCGAGGTAGTCACCTACCTGTACCTCAATAATATGCAAAGATTTTGTGCCGGGATTCTCGATGCTGTGTTTGGTGCCGCGCGGAATGAACGTCGATTCATTCTTTTCCAACAGGTATTGATCGTCGTCCCGGGTCACACGCGCCGTGCCCGCGACGACCGTCCAGTGCTCGTCCCGCTGATGATGCATTTGCACGGAGAGTTTAGCGCCTCCGTTTACGATCAACCGCTTGACCTGAAAGCCGTCCCCCTGGTCAATGCTGTCGTAACTTCCCCACGGGCGGTATACCTGGCGATGTAATTCCGTCTCCGTCCGTCCGTCTTGACGCAGTTGGTCCACCAGGTGACGGACATTCTGGCTGCGTTCGCGGGTCGACACGAGCACGGAGTCTTTGGTTTCGATGACGACACAGTCTTCCACGCCCACCGCTGTCACCAATCGGCTCTCTGCGCTGACCAGCGAATTCCGGGTGTCAACGGCGACGACGTCGCCAGCAAACACGTTGCCGTTCGCATCCTTTGTTAGCACGTCGAACAGTGCCCCAAATGACCCGACATCGCTCCAGCCAGCATCGAGTGGCACGACGACGGCTCTGTCGGTTTTTTCCATGACCGCAAAATCAATCGAGTCGTTCGGACACTCAGTAAAGGCGTCGCAGTCCAGTCGTAGAAAATCCAAATCCAGACTGGCTTTGGTTATAGCCGCCGTGCATGCGTCGGCGATCGCCGGGGCAAAACGTCGCAGTTACTCAAGGTAAGCTTTCG
>JAYZJE010000127.1:0-2514 GCA_036164895.1 Pseudomonadota bacterium | reverse complement strand
GCAACGAGCAAGCTCACGGCACCCCCAAGTGCGAGAAAAATCGAAAGGGCTCGCGCCGCTATCGCCATATTGTTATCCGCAAAAACGTGAAAAACTCATGAAACTCTAAAGAGCGTGGTTTTTGAAGTACCGGGTCGATAACAATCGCTACAATTTGGCAGTGATTGCGATCCTATTTGAACAGTAAATCAGTTCCCACGGTCCACTCTAACGTGATGCCCGTCAATGAAGCCATTGAATAAAGCGTCGATCAGAGGATGTGAAACCGGATCCCCTGTGATATCGGGTTTCAAATTCCGTTCCGCCACATATGTTTCGTTAATCGCGTTGTGGACGAGCACCCGATACCACGGCTGATCCTTGGGTGGCCGAGAGCGTGCCACCGACTCATACCACTCTTCCGACAACGCAAACTGTGGGTCAACGTCATACACCACACCCCGGTAGTTGAATAGCTTGTGATGTACCAGATCACCGATTGAAAAACGTCCTTTCATAGTCATCGCTACCGGTTCAGCGAGCCGCTCCCCCCAAGCTAGCGATTTCCTGAGCGGTTTATGCGATCCCCGTTTTTCCCGCTAATAGACCGGACTTTTGAGGTTGATGGCATTCGTTGCGCTCACGCCCTTATCATGCGCCATTATTGGCCGTCCAAATCCCACTCGCCCGTCGAACTGGAACGGACGGGAATACCTGCAATTAGCGGCGCCTGGGTTTTCGGATCATAGTTAACCGCAGTTCCCTCTGCTATGAACCGTTCATTCACAGTAATCCAATTAATCAGTGTGCCATCCAGCCGCACGATTGCAGTGGAACCTCTCTCCTGACCCGACACGAAATGACCGTGCTTGACCCGCGCCGGCCGAAAAAAGTATGTACCCGATTCCAGCCTACCAAAGTTATAGTCCAGCGCGCCGTCAATCACATAGGCTTCTTCAAAAACCGGGTGATGCACCATACGGTTATCGGACCAGCCCGGCGGCGCCCAGCAGAGCAAAGTGACAAAGCCTTTGGTATTGTCACCTTCCGGCGCCGGATCTTCATACAGCGGCTTGAGCTTCAAGAAGCGCTGCGTGTCGCCCTCATAGATGTTTGGCATCCACTCCAGACGGCCGCTTTCCACCACGGTCAGTTCACCGCGCTCATTTGATGCGGTATTCCCCCCCCGGGCAATAAAATCGGCTCGGTCTTGGTTCGACACCGAGAACCCCCAGCCACCATATTCGCGGAACAACAGAACTTCGCTGCCAGCCTGCACCGATATTGCCGGTATGCGCAGTCCGGCGGGAGCCCGAAAATAAGCGTGCGGCCCCAATAGCTGATCACCCAGCTTCACCTTCCCACTCAGGATGTACCATTCCGTGTCAGCCTCGTGGTACCCGCCAGCGCGATGCCACGCGGTTTCAAAGTGCAGGCGGGTCGAGGCCGCACCGGTTTCCTCGTCATAGGACAGGTTGCGCTGAGACAGCCTGCCCTCGCCACGATGAAGCTCCCCCTTGTGCAGGCATAGATCCGACTGCTGGATCAACTCAACATGCGGCCTCACGATTATTCCCCTATAAAAATTGTAAGAAGGGTGACGTGCTCGATTTATTCCAACGTCATTGTAGCGCGGAAACCCTCGGGCGCCTCATCCATCGACACGCCCGCGCCGCTTTCTTGACCAACATTTGAACCCGCTAACTGAGGACCGTGGTGCTATTGAGTTTTTCCTTGCTGAGAACCACCATGCAGGGCCCTTTAAGGGTGTTGCAAGTTACTCCAACGTCTAAAGATCCGGCCCAACGCCATAGACATCACAATATTCGCTATACGCAGACGTGCTGACAAAATCCTTGGAACATAAAAAGAACTGTGAATAATGCGTTCTTGTATAGTCCAGAAATCGCTTTTCGCGATACGAGATCTCAACATCGTTTGCAAGCATCAGCTCAAGGCAAGCACAAACCATTTCTTCCGGCGGTTTAAATTCAGCCTGCGTGAAGCGGTCACGGAATCTGAGCGGCCTGTTACCAATTAATGGATAGAAAAACTGTCGGTCACAAGATGCGTAGAAATAGACAAACTTTTCTGCAGCTGCGCCAACTACCGCCCTGACTTCATTGCGCTGGGATATATCGAGTAACGACACTTCAAACCCATCAGTTCCATAGATTGCATGGCAAAGCCCCGCTAAACAGATGTCGTCGGAATTGCCCCAGCGCTGCAGGAGATCGGAGGTTGCCTCCAAGTGAGCAAGCAGGCCATCGCTGGAGTGAGCAACGTTTTCTGTGCCGACAGATTCCAAGTATGACACCGCGGCGGCGTACTTTGCTGTGTACTCTGTCATGGTATTTCCACGTATTCTGTCGTTCAAATGCACTGCCTAATATTGTAACGCCGAATCGGGCCGATAAATTATCCGTCTGCCTACTAAAGCACGCTATCAGCGACCAGACCAATCATGACGCCATCGCAAAACGTTCCTTCTCCGTGGTTTGCCGTTACCAAGGCAGAACTTCGCCGGTCCATTCA
>JAYZJE010000126.1:0-3716 GCA_036164895.1 Pseudomonadota bacterium | reverse complement strand
CCATCATCTGCGCGACTGTAGAACGATTCGGAGCCAATACACAATGTGATTCCAGGCGGCTTCTTCGGCATGAGTCCATACTCGGTTAGAATCGCCACCGCGGATTCCAAAAGCGTTCCTCGGTCTCCGACATCGGGCTCAGCCCAGTCAATCTCGCCACTTGGGTCCCAGTGGAAAGCAATCCGAGTATCGTCGTTGCGAATCAAAAGTGCGCACTCACTGCTTTTTCTCGACTGCAGCGAGACCATCGCTCTGAAATCAACAGCAACGGCGATGGCTGGCGCTCCTTCCAATACCGCGTACTCGCCAATCAGCACCAACTTGCCAGGAGCGTCAGTTTCGATGATTACGGTCATTCCACAATACGCGCACCTTCGCCGAGTTCGCTGGAAATGACACGTAACACTCCTGGCACGTTCTCCAGTGTTTCCCTAACCACTTCAGAACTTTCCGGTAAACAAAACGCTTTTAGCTGGGGTCCTGCATCTATGGAAAAGAATGCGGGTACACCACTTTTACGTAGTTCCCGGACCCTCTGTGCACATTCAAGTGTTGCTCCTGACCAGTAAAGCAACGGTGGATTGGACGTCATTGCAACAGCGTGCATTTTCAGGCAACTGCGTTCTGCAAGCTCACCCAACTTTTCAAAATTTTTATTCTTGATGGCCGTAACTGCAGCCTGCAGATCAGCATCATGCGTTTTCACCCAACGTGAAAAATAAGGGGAAGTTGTTTTGCTCAATTCCATACCATTCGTCGAACTTACCTTTTTGGAAGCTTCCGAAGTCACTGCAATGATGATTGACCATGGCCACGCTTCCGGGCCCAGCACAGACCTGCAACGAGTACCACCGCTGGAATCATTTTCCAACAGCACAAAGCCACCGTATAGCGAGCGCGGTGCCGAACCGGAGCCGGTACGCGCTATATCACTTAGCTCATCCGCCCCTAAGTTTAGGTCGAGCGCACGGTCAACGGCTGCCACCAGCGCGGCGAACCCAGAGGCAGATGAAGCGAGACCAGCATCGGTGGGAAAGTCGTTCTCCGTAGTTACCACTGCTTTGTGCGCGATCCCAGCCTTTTCACGAAATCGATCCAGACACTTTCTGACCCGGCGATTAGTAGATTCCTCTTCATGCGCATTTATATACACCCTATCTGCAGACAGCGCGGGGTCGAAGTCTACCGTTGTGCGTGTGCCTATCGAACCGAGGGTTACCGAAAGCGAACCGACTGCTGGTAGGTTTAGGTCGCGGTCACGCTTACCCCAATACTTGATTAGTGCGATATTTGGCTGCGCTACAGCAGTTGCTCGCATCTGATGGAACCTCAAACAGCTTGTGGTATACAGGAACCTGTGGCGGTCTGGCATTATAGCTTGTGCTGCTGTTGGCGTTGGCCCAGGCAACACAGTCAGTATCCTTTTTGGTTCGGCAGTATCGCAACACTGAAAAATGTTACTCCGGAAACATATTCAAGAATATTGCACGCGCGTAGAGCAGATGCTCGACAGCTACCTTCCCGATGCTAGGCTGCCGCCCGAGCGCCTGCACAGTGCTATGCGATATTCGGTTCTGGGGGGCGGCAAACGCCTGCGACCAGCGCTCGTATACGCAACCGGCCAGGCCCTGTCGGTGCGGCGAGCGTTGCTGGATGCTCCTGCGGCGGCCATCGAATTGCTGCATGCATATTCGCTCGTGCACGACGACCTGCCTGCAATGGATGATGATGATTTGCGGCGTGGCATGCCAACTACGCATCGTAAGTATGGAGTAGCAACCGCGATACTCGCAGCGGATGCTTTACAACCTCTGGCGTTTAGGCTGCTTGCCTCACATTCACCGATGTTGAACCAGCCCGCTTTGCAGGTAAAGATAATCAAGACACTGGCTGATGCATGCGGATCTAACGGTATGACCGGTGGCCAGGCAATCGATTTGGCTTCGGAAGGCCAGCAACTTTATGCGGCTGAACTCGAAAACATGTACCGTTTGAAAACGGGTCGCTTGTTGCACGCAAGCGTTATGAGCGCTGCATATTGTGCCGAGGATTTGAATGACCAGGCGCTGAAGGACTTGGAGCGCTTCATAGACGCGCTGGGACTAGCCTTTCAGATTCGCGACGACATTCTGGATATTGAAGGGTCAACCGAACAGATAGGCAAGCAGTCCGGTGCCGACGACGCAAAGCAAAAGGCCACCTATCCCTCTTTGTTCGGATTAGAACGCGCGCGCGTTCGTACCAACGATTTACTTACCAAAGCGCTGGCAGCACTGGATCAGTTTGGCCAGGAAGCCGACGTTTTGCGAGAGGTTGCAAAATATATCGTCCGGCGCGAAAGGTGATCGGGTTCATTGAACGGTGAAAGAATCGCCGAACTGATAGAATAGTGGCGGCCAAGTGGCGCCGGACTCAAGGCATGTACACCAGTTTCTTTGGTTTAAACGAAAAACCCTTCTCTATTTCGCCGGACCCACGATACCTCTACATGAGCGAGCGGCATTCGGAAGCGCTGGCCCACCTGATTTATGGAATCACGGAGAGTGGCGGTTTCATTCAGCTCACTGGAGAGGTGGGCACGGGAAAGACCACGCTGATTCGCAGCCTGCTTCAGCAATTACCGCAAAATACCGAGATTGCACTAATTCTCAATCCCCAACTCTCGTGCACAGAGTTTCTGATTGCTATCGTAGAAGAACTGCGGATTGGCCGGCCGAGTCGTTCGGCAAACGTCAAATCTCTCATTACGGTACTAAATCATTTCCTGTTGAAAAATCACAGCCGCGGCCGGCGCACCATGCTAATTGTTGACGAGGCGCAAAATCTGACCATTGATGTGCTGGAACAGATCCGACTGCTAACGAATTTGGAAACCACGCGGCAGAAGCTGTTGCAAATTACTCTAATCGGCCAACCTGAATTACGGAAATTGCTTGACCGGGAAGATATGCGTCAGCTGGCCCAGCGCATCACGGGACGCTACCACCTGGAACCGCTATCTCGGGAAGAAACTTCTGCCTACATTGAGCACCGCTTGAAGGTCGCGGGCGCAACCGGACCAATTTTCACGGCCTCAGCCAGAGAAGAAGTTTTTCGTCAGTCCCGCGGTGTGCCGAGAATCATCAACGTCGTCAGCGACCGTGCTCTGCTGGGTGCATACACACAAGACCAGCCCGAAGTTTCCTCAGCGCTGGCTCGACTTGCCGCGGAGGAAGTCTACGACACCGGCGGCAAGCGCAAGCCGAAGCGGTGGCGAATCGCCGCTGCTACGATTGTAATTGCCGCGGTGGTGCTCGGCCTCGTCTGGACCGGATTACACATCGCTTCCGACCCTGCAAACGAAATTGCCAAAACAGTCACTTCGGAGGCAGGCACAGTCGTATCGCCCACCCCTAAACAGCCCGCAAACGGCACGGTTGAGGCTAAAAACCTTCTGCAACCGTTGGATGAAATGCTACAGCGGTACGGTGGCGATGCAACATCCGCCGATGCAGCCTTTGACACGTTGTTCAGACTATGGGGCGTGGAATACCAACAGGACACATCGAACGCCTGCGCCCAAGCGGAATTACACGATCTATCCTGTCTGTTTCAACGCGGCTCCCTGTCGCAGATACAAAGCCTCAATCGGCCAGTTATACTGACCTTGCACGACAATTCAGGCTCACCACATCAGGTCGTACTAGAAAGCATGACTGAAGGCGTGGGCACAATCG
>JAYZJE010000125.1:0-3934 GCA_036164895.1 Pseudomonadota bacterium | reverse complement strand
GCAAACTGGATGATATGGCCCGCAGGCTCCGACGCGTTGAAAAAGAATTGTTAAAGCGTGCTTCGGATGGTAAGCCCTGAGCAGTAGCTTCAACGTGCTTCATTCCACAGCAATTATCTCACCAGGTGCCGATCTTGCCGAAGGCGTTAAGGTTGGGCCATATTCCATTATTGGCAACGATGTGCAAATTGGCGCCGGGACCGAAATCGGATCGCATGTCATTATCAAAGGGGCGACGGAGATTGGCGACAACAATAGGATCCTTCAGTTTGCCTCGATTGGTGAAGATCCGCAGGATAAAAAATATGCGGGCGAGAAAACGCGTCTCGTCATTGGTGATGGAAATACCATCCGCGAACACTGTACGCTGAACCGAGGGACCGCTCAGGATATTGGGGTCACCCGCATCGGCAACAATAACTGGTTGATGGCGTACGTTCATGTGGCGCATGACTGCGATATCGGTAACGAAGCAGTTTTTGCGAATAATTCGAGTCTCGCCGGCCACGTTAGCGTTGGTGACTATGTCATCTTCGGCGGATTCTCTGGCGTACATCAGTTCTGTCGCGTTGGGGCACATAGTTTTATTGGTAACAATGCGGCGGTAACCCGGGATGTGCCGCCGTACATCATGGTTTCAGGACAACCTGCAGTGCCGCGGGGAGTAAATTCGGCAGGATTGAAACGCCGTGGCTTCAACTCGGATCAAGCTAAGAATATTAAGGAAGCGTTCCGCTTGCTGTACCGATTAGGTTTGCGCCTCGAGGAGGCTAGGGACCGGATCACGGAATTGGCAGTCGACCGTAAAGAACTGCGCATATTCGCCGAATTCCTGGAGCCATCAGAGCGCAGCATTGTGCGATAGGCTGATTTTTCTACGTGCCGCGAATCTTTATTATTGCCGGTGAAACCTCGGGCGATTGGCTAGCGGCAGGCCTTATTAAGGCGGTTCACGCGATTCAGCCGGACGTCGAGTTTCAAGGCGTCGCTGGACCGGAAATGGTATCGGCAGGCTGTAAGCCCTGCCGTGACAGCAGTGAACTAGCGGTCATGGGCATTTTCGAGGTACTTCGAGATTTGCCGCGCTTGAGACGACTTATGGCTGATCTAGAAGAGCAAATTTTGCGGAATCCGCCGGACGTCTTTGTCGGTGTCGATGCACCCGAATTCAATCTGCGTCTGGAACGGCGTTTGCGAGCCGCCGGTATTTCGACCGTTCACTATGTATCACCTCAAGTGTGGGCGTGGCGGTCAAGACGAGTAAAAGGGCTGCGTGCCGCCTGCGATCTGGTCCTCTGCCTGCTGCCGTTTGAGGCGGCATACCTGGAGCGCCATGGGGTTGCAGCCCAGTTCATTGGGCATCCATTGGCCGACGAAATTCCGAACCAGGTTAACCCGACAGTGGCGCGGGAGGCGCTAGGCCTTGGTCCGGGCCCGGTCGTCGGCTTATTGCCTGGCAGCCGCTTGGGCGAGGTAAAAAGACTTGGACTACCTTTTGCGCAGGCTGCTGCTTGGCTGATGAATCGAGCGGAGGACATTCAATTTGTCGTGCCGACGGTGTCTGGCGCTACCCGGCAGGTATTCGAACGATGCTGGGCCGATCAAGGTCCGACAACCCCGCCGCTGGTGCTGGACGGGCAGGCACGTGAAGCGATTGCGGCCGCCGATGTCGTACTCACCGCCTCTGGGACAGCGACGCTGGAGGCGATGCTTGTTGGGCGCCCTATGGTTGCGGCCTATCGCTTTTCAGCATTGACCTTTCTGCTGATCCGGAGTCTCGGGCTTGTGCAGGTGCCGTATTTTTCACTGCCAAACCTGCTAGCAGGCCAGCAACTGGTTCCCGAATATCTGCAATCGGAGGTGATCGGCTCGGCGCTCGGTGCTGCGGTGTTGGAATTTATCGAAGCTCCGGAGCATGCTGCCACCATGCTTACTAAATTCGGGAAATTGGGTGGGCAGCTTCGGCGCGGGGCAAACTGGCGGGCAGCTACCGCTGTATTGGAGATCGCGGGGACCGGAATAACAGGTGCTGCAGACCCGCCGACTGCTCTGCAGTAAGTGATCAGTTGTTTCCACGGTTGGACGCGGGACCGGCCTGCCAGCTTTTTCATAGAGGATTATTTGGTGCCAGGAATTGCAGGGGTGGATGAGGCTGGGCGCGGGTCGTTGGCAGGCCCGGTAGTTGCTGCTGCCGTTGTTCTACCCCCACGATGCGTGATCGCTGGCATAAGAGACTCGAAGCTGCTTTCGGCCCATCGGCGTGAGAACTTAGCAGAAGCAATTCACGAGCAAGCAATTGCTTGGTCAATTGGCACAGCCGACCCTAGAGAAATTGACGAGCTGAATATACTGCAGGCAACTCTGTTGGCAATGCACCGGGCCTTACTCGAACTTGCTGTTTCACCGGGCCACGTACGTATCGACGGCAATCGATCACCACAGTTTGGTGATGATTGTGGTTGGACGACTGAGACTGTAATTGGCGGCGATCGCATTTGCCCGCTTATTGGTGCTGCATCGATATTAGCGAAAGTACACCGGGACGAATTAATGGTTAATTTGCACGGAAAATATCCTGAATACGGATTTAATCGGCACAAAGGTTACCCAACGGCAGGTCACCGCGAGGCTTTGAAACGGTACGGTCCATGCGTGCAGCATCGCATGAGCTTTCGTCCTGTTCGCGCTGCCGGTGACGCTGTTGTCGATTCTGGTTTAAATAACTAAGTTAGAAAAAAATGACAGTCGATTTCGTTCACTTGCATGTACGCACGGAGTACTCCATCGCCGATAGCGTCGTGCGCGTGCCGCAGCTAATCCGCGCGGCACGGCGGGCCCGGATGCCGGCTGTGGCGGTGACGGACCGAAACAACCTGTTTGCAATGGTCAAGTTCTACAAGGCGGCAATTGCGCAAGGCATCAAACCAATCATTGGTGCCGATGTATGGATCGAAGCGGCCGCCAGTAGAAGTGGCCAGTCACCATTGGTATTGCTGTGTCGGAACCAGCAGGGCTACCGTAATTTGACGCGATTACTAACGCTGGCTTACATGGAGGGTCAAGTGGAGGGTCGTCCCGTTCTGCGCCAGAACTGGTTGAATCGGGACCATGCGCGGGGCTTAATTGCACTGTCTGCTGGAGCGCATGGCGATATCGGGCAGGCCTTACTGGCAGGTAAGGCCGACCTGGCTGCCCGGCACCTGGATCAGCAGGTCGAATTGTTCAACGGCGATTTTTTTATCGAATTGCATCGCACTGGGCGCCCCTGGGAAGAGGAATACCTTGAACAGGCGGTCAGGCTTGCAAACGACATGCAATGTCCACTTCTCGCAACCAATGATGTTCGGTTCATCCGCCTAGAGGACTTCGAAGCTCACGAAGCACGTGTTTGCATTCAGCAGGGCTATACGCTGGACAGTCCGGACCGTCCACGCCATTACGGTGAACAACAGTACTTTCGCAACACCGCAGAAATGCGGGAATTGTTCGAAGATTTGCCTGAGGCGCTGAGCAATTCGGTAGAGATAGCGAAGCGCTGCAATCTTTCTTTGAATCTCGGTGAGAGTCACCTCCCAGAGTTCCAAATTTCGGACGGAACACCGGCTGAAGACTACTTGGAGCAGCGCTCCCGCAAGGGCCTTGCAATGCGGCTTAAGGAGTCGTTGACGACTAGCCGATCGGTTGCCAAAACGGAAGTGTACGAGGAGCGGTTGGATCACGAGCTGTCGGTAATCTGCCGGATGTGCTATCCCGGATATTTTCTGATCGTCGCCGATTTCGTGCAGTGGGCTCGGGACAATGCAATTCCGGTGGGCCCAGGTCGCGGGTCCGGAGCGGGCTCCCTGGTCGCCTACGCCCTTGGGGTTACCGATCTTGATCCGATAGAACATGAACTTCTATTCGAACGTTTTCTCAACCCAGAGCGTGTATCCAT
>JAYZJE010000124.1:0-4315 GCA_036164895.1 Pseudomonadota bacterium | reverse complement strand
CCGGTGGGACCGGTGACTAGAATGATGCCGTGGGCGCGGTGAATCAGCTCGTAGGTGGTCCGCTGAGTCACTTCATCCATTCCCAGCGACCGCAAGCTAAGCCTTCCAGCCTGCTTGTCGAGTAGCCTCATGACAACCCGTTCGCCGTGACCCGACGGTATAGTCGATACCCTGACGTCTACGGAACGTCCGGCGATGCGCAACGAGATCCGGCCATCTTGAGGTAAGCGTTTTTCAGCAATGTCCAATCGGGACATTACTTTGATTCTCGACACCACCAGCGGTGCGACGGCGCGGCGCGATTGCAGTACCTCACGCAACACGCCGTCGACACGGAACCGGATGACAAGGCGGTTCTCGAAGGGTTCGACGTGGATATCGGAAGCGTTTTCCTTGATTGCCGACGTTAGGACCGCATTGATCAGCCGGATAATCGGCGCATCGTCTTCGCTTTCAAGCAGGTCGGATGGTTCTGGCAACTCCTGGGCGACCTTGAAGAGATCGGTGTCAGCGCCGAGACCCCCGGCCATCTGCATTGCGTCTTGGGAACCCTGTTCATAAGTTTCGTTAAGCAGGGTTTCGAATTCGTCAGCTGACACTAGGCGCGTGCTCAAAGGGCCGCCGGCGACGCGGCGCGCCTCGCTTAGGCTGGTTGGGTTGGCATTTTCTCGGACGATCGTCAGGTAGCTTTTATCTTGGGGGCCGCGGATAAGAATGCCATGCCGCTTGGCAAACACAAACGGCAGTAAACTGGCCCCGGTGTCATGGTCATGAGCGGTTGTTGCGTGAGCCTCGTCGGGTAACTTGTCGGGCAAGCTATCAGGGGCAATGACGGACGCCACGCTATTTCTCCGGTAGGGCAGTATCGGTGTTTTCGCCCGGCTGTTTGGGTTCACGGCCCGCATCGTTAGGCTTCAGGCCCCGTAGGTCCAGTACCGGCGTCACCTGGTCGTCTGTTGCAAGTTCGGGCAGTACCGGCCGTTGGTAGTCACCTTTTAGTAAGCCAATGTCTCTATCGACGCCGAGTTGCACATCGCGAATCAGGTTGTATTTCGCATTGGTTTCAAATGCCGCGTCAACACTGTCACGAATAATCGTCGGTTTGATAAAGAACATTAGATTGGTTTTGACGTATTGGACTTTTTTCGCCCGAAACAAACGGCCGAGCAACGGTATACTGCCCAGCAGTGGTACGCGCTGTTCGCTTTCCCGGATGTCATCTTGGATTAAGCCACCGAGCACCAGCGTGCCTCCGTCCTCGACGATGACCGTAGTCGAAATTGTGCGGTTATTGGTGATTACGTCCACTGCAACAGCACTTTCGCTGATCGTGGAGACCTCCTGATCAATTTTCAATAGCACCGCGTCACCCTCGTTAATTTGCGGGGTGATTTTCAGTGTCAGGCCGACTTGCTCGCGTTGTATTGTCTGGAATGGATTGAGGTTGGCCCCGCCGGTTACGGGAGTCGTAAAGTTGCCGGTGACAAATGGGACTTGCTGCCCAACCTGGATCTGCGCCTCTTCGTTATCCATCGTTACTAGCGTCGGCATACCCATGATGTTGTTATCGGCGTCGCTTTGCAGCGCCCTGATCACGGCCGCAAAGCTGACGCTACGGTCGGACAATCGTCCGACCGCGCCGGTAATGCCCGGTTGGATGGCCATAGCAGCGCCTCCGGTCGCGCTGGATGCACCGGTGGCCCCGGTGGCCATAATTAAATCGGTCACACCGCCCGGCACCACCGGAAAAGCGGTCGCGGCGGCGACCACATCATCATCTAGTAATGCCCAGGTGATGCCGAGTTCGGCGGCTTTGTCCAAGCCAACCTCCACAATGATGGTTTCGATCAAAACCTGCGCACGCCGGATATCTAGCCGGTCGATGATGCCCATCATTGAGCGCATGATCTTTGGCGGTGCTGTAATAACTAACGCGTTGGTTTGTTGATCAGCCCATATGGTGATATTAGCCACGCCCCCGGTTGCCTGTGCACCGCTTGCTCGAGAGTATTGCCCGTCTAGCTTGGTGGCGAGTTCTTCTGCATTCGCATAGCGCAGATAGCGTACCCGGGTGTCGCCGCCGTCCTCGAGTGGGGTATCAAGGTGTGTGACTAGGGTTCGAATCCGCAGGCGTTCTGTTTTGTCGCCACTTATCAGCACGCTGTTAGTGCGTGCGTCAGCGACTACGGTGATTGTCGGAGCTCCGCCCGCGCCCCGTGCACTTTGCTGCAAGGCGGTCACGACGCGAACGATTTCACCCGCCGAGGCCTGTTCCAATCGGATGACTTCGTATTCTTCATCGCTTGCCTGGTCAATGCGCCCAATAATGCGCAACACACGTTCGACGTTGGCTGCACGGTCGGAAATGATTAACAGGTTTGATGCCGGATGCGCTGCCAGGTGTCCGTACTGTGGAATTAGCGGCCGCAGGATTGGTACCAGTTGCGCGGCGGCGATGTTCTTGACTGGTACCACCTGGGTCACGATGTCATCCGGTCCTCGTCCGTCTGCCATCATTTCCCAGCCGGGCATCTGCCGCGCATTGGCATCCGGTAGGATCTTGATGACTTCACCTGATGGGACCGCAACAAAGCCGTAGACCGATAGGATGGAAAGGAATGTCTGGTAAAATGCATCCGGGCTCATCGGCGTTGTCGACAGCATCGTAACCTCGGCCCTGACGCGCGGGTCGATGACGAAATTTTTGCCGGTGACTTCGCTAACCGCCTCGATGATCTGACGAATGTCGGCATCTACGTAATTTGGCGTGATCGTCGCACCCTGTGCTTCGGCCGGTGCTGAATTCAATATGCTGGCAAAAATCAGGCACAAAGAAACGGCTGAACAGGTTAGATTGCGAATCGATTTAGGCGTGTTCGTCATTGGCGTGCAGGGGCTTAGTCAGTCAACTGGGTTACGTCGACGGTCATGGAGATGGGCTCGCCGTTGCGTTCGACGGTTAGGGTGACAGGTGCAGCGTTACTGAGTGTGCCGAAAGCTTCCATGCCCTGAGCCGGAATGTTCAAGGCCATGCCATTAATTTCCGTGACTAAATCTCCAGCCTGTAGTCCAAGGCTAGCAAACGCCCGCCGGTCACGGCCTGGGTACACGCGATAACCTTTCAGTTGTCCATTCGGCATATATGGCTGCGGCCGGACTACGTCGGTAAAGCTAGTTGCCGTCGGTGCGGCGAGGTTCTGTACTCTGGTGGGCGGCGTCGGTGCGACTCGACTCGTCGCAGGCCTGGTTCTGGACGCGCCTGCTGCGGCACCGGTGGATTTTTTTGGCAGGCGCAGGGTCTCGAGAATCCCGCCGCGGTTCAATATGACCCGGTCGGGTAGTACTCGGTACAAAACGGCCCCGCCTGGGATTAAATCATGGATAAAAAAGCCATCTTCGTTGCCCGTACCGTCGAGGATAATGGCGTGTGCTTTACTTTGATCATCGGTTGCGACCGTTCCTTTAAGTTTTAGATTCAGGCGGGTATCCGGTGCATTGACAGTTTCAACCGGCACCGGATTCGCATTAGCCGAGTTTTCACCAAACAGGTGGGCGTCGGCGATCGAATCGTAATTTACGGCCACCGTGCTCGGTTCGCTGGTACTAGCAGGTGCCATGGATACCGTCCATTCGATGCCGCCACCCACTGGCATCAGCAACCAGAATAACCGGGCCAGGTAATAGGCGATGGAGATGGTTAGCAGGGCAGAGAGCCAAAATGGCAAATGTTCGCTGGCATTGCCCACCAGTTCGGTCGGCGAGTAAGACCGCCATCGCGTGATCTTCTGGGAAAGGTTCAATGCTGTAAACCTATAACTCTAGTCTGTTTTCAGCTGCTTTATCCGCGGCTGCCCCGAGCACTCCGGAGCCACAGTTCGCTATCATAAGGGGTCAGGCCGGCTGGGCTCAAGGGATAAACGACTGTTTTCCCTTAATAAGCATTGGGATGTAGATTAGACTTTACAGCAATTCTGGAAGAACCATGGGCCTGGCCAGAGACGAGCCGGCCGTGCCCAGATGTGTGTGGCTGTATTCACTAGCCAGCCCACTTTTAAAGGCACCTGCAGCTGATTTGGGGCAGCCGGGTGGCGCACCGAACCGCACGATTTCCATATTCCACGTCGCTTGGATGGACGGTGCTGGGAAAGCAGGTAAAATGTCTCCAACGTTCAATGATGCGGTTAGGGGGTGCAAGCAGGCCATGCCGAATGACCAGGACAAAGATTTTCTGATTAGGCCAGATGATGAACGCGGGCTAGCTCTTGAGGAGGCCAAGCCCAAACTCAAGAAGCCGCCGCTGTTTCGTGTCGTGTTG
>JAYZJE010000123.1:0-14426 GCA_036164895.1 Pseudomonadota bacterium | reverse complement strand
AATAGAACAACTCGCCAAGTTGAAGCCGGTTTTTGATCGCGGCCCGGGCGGCACCATGACGGCCGGTAACAGCACGCCATTAACGGACGGTGCAGCGGCCGTGCTGTTGACGTCCGAGGAATGGGCCCAGGAACGCAATTTGCCGATCCAAGCTTATCTGCGCTACGGAAAAGTCGCTGCGGTCGACTTTATCGATAGCGAAGGATTATTGATGGCACCAGCCTAAGCAGTTTATGAAATGCTCAAAGACACCGGCCTTGGCCTGCAGGATTTTGATTATTAAGATATTCACGAAGCATTCGCGGCACAAACGCTGGCGTAGCTGAAAGCGTGGGAGTCGCCGGAATTCAATCGCGACCGACTGGGACGTGATCAACCGTTAGGCAGCATCGACCGCACCAAGCTCAACGTCAAAGGCGGCAGCATCGCGATCGGTCACCCCTTTGCCGCAACCGGTGCACGTCTGCTGGCAACGATGGCGAAGCTTCTCGATGAAGCCGGTGGTGGACGTGGCCTGCTGTCGGTTTGCACAGCTGGCGGCATGGGTGTCACGGCAATTGTCGAAAAGTAGGCAGCCAAATCGTGAGTGCCCCAAAAAACACATGAGATTAACGCGATTTTTGCAGGCGAGTGTGCGCTTATGAATGATTTGCATGATTTTTTGAGCACCATCAATGGGATTATCTGGCACGACTCCGTGCTGTTCATACTGCTCGGTACAGGCGTGCTGTTCACCGTTTGGAGTGGGTTCTCTCAATACCGCGCCCTGACCCATGGATTTCACGTTATTCGTGGCAGCTATGACAAACCAGACGACCCAGGTGCAATCAATCACTTCCAAGCTCTGACCACTGCGCTGTCTGCAACGGTAGGACTGGGTAACATCGGCGGCGTCGCTATCGCGATCGCCTTGGGTGGTCCGGGCGCAGTCTTCTGGATGTGGGTGGTCGGATTTTTCGGCATGGCAATCAAGTTGACCGAAGTGACGCTGTCGATGCTTTACCGCAACGTGGAGGATCCCGACAATCCGCACGGCGGGCCTATGTGGGTCGTCAGTAAAGGCCTCGCAAAAAAGGGGGCGGCGCTAGGCAATCTGGGTAAAGGCGTAGCAGTGGTTTTCTGTATCACTGCGCTGATTTCAGCCGCGACCGGCGGGAACATGTTTCAGGCTTGGAATGCTGGCGAAATCACCGAGCTGTATTTCGGCATCCCCAGCGTGATAA
This sequence comes from Pseudomonadota bacterium, assembly GCA_036164895.1. Lineage (GTDB taxonomy): Bacteria > Pseudomonadota > Gammaproteobacteria > Steroidobacterales > JAPUGB01. Next base: position 13,203 of record JAYZJE010000123.1, on the reverse strand, counting down.
CTGGCATCGTGCTGGCAATCCTCGTGGGCCTGGTCATTATCGGAAGGATCAAACGCATCGGCGCGGTTACGGGCCGGCTGGTGCCGATCATGCTGTTACTGTACTTGCTGGCTGGCTTGTATGTTGTCGGGGTAAATATCGACCGGGTACCTGAGATGTTCCGGCTAATATTTAAGGCCGCGTTCTCGCCAGTAGAGGCCAGCGGTGCATTTATCGGTGGCACGATGGGCTATGCCTTCCTGTTTGGAATGAAACGAGCGCTTTTCTCAAATGAAGCTGGTCAGGGAACATCGCCGATGGCGCACTCGGCGGCCAAGACCGACGAACCAGTGCGCGAAGGCATCGTTGCAGGCCTGGAGCCATTCATCGACACAATCGTCGTCTGTACGCTGACATCGTTGGTCATCCTCAGCACCGGTGTTTGGGAACGTGAATCGGTGACAAATTTGTCGGAACCACCGCAAATTCTTGAGGTACCCGACGGGTGGACAATGGAAACAACGCAGGTTCCGCCAGAGCAGACCGTCGAATGGAATTCTGGAGAAAGCGTTTTCATTATCTTGAGTGCCCACGACAATCCGAGCAGCGGCAATCGGTTGCATCGACTGTATGGCAACATCACTTTTGGCAGCAATGAGCAAGCATTGATCGAATGGGACGTGCTGCAAAGCCCCGAAAAACCGCGTATAGATGATCTGGGTATTTACAAAAGCTATGTCGGCGCGACGTTGACCGCTAGGGCATTCGATTCTGTCCTGCCCGGTCTCGGCAAATGGCTGGTAACAATCTCAGTATGGTTATTTGCCCTCTCAACGATGATCTCATGGAGCTATTACGGAGAACAGGCGACCGTATATCTTTTCGGGGACAGGGGTGTGCTGGCCTACAAGGCCCTGTTTTGCGCGCTGATTGTTGTCGCTACGCTAGGTTTTATCGAAACCGATGTGCAACTGGATAACCTGACCGGCTTTGGCACCGGTGTCATGCTGCTGGTCAACGTGCCGATCATGTGGATTTTCGGCCGGCAGACAATGCTTGCCTACAAGGAATACGTCGCCCGCCTGAAAACGGGACAGATGGACCCAGGACATTCAATTCCCTCACGCGAAAAACCGATCAGCGACCGCGATGTCGAATGATTCCTGTCACTGACCTATAACGCTAAACGCAGCAGAAACGGCAACGACACAAAGGAAATCAACGTCGAAACGACGATAGCTCCGGCAACGTCATCGGGATGCCGCTGATAACGGGCTGCGAGCAGGTAGTTAAACACCGCCACCGGCATGGCGGCCTGGATAATCATGACGCCACGCATCGTGCCTTCGAAGTTCAAAATTTCAACCAGCACCAGACCCGCCGAAAAACCGATGGCCAAGCGCATCACCGACATACCGAGTGAGATGCCAAACCGTCTCACGGTAAAGCTGCCCAGTGCATGACCCAGTGCGATAGTCATCAGCGGGATAGCGACTCCCGCAAGTAACTCGACCGTGTTATCCAACCACAGCGGCAGCGCACTGCCAGTCGTCAGTAACAGGAGACCAATTGCAGCCGCATAGATCACCGGTGTTGTGATCAGGGTCCGCCATGCTGCCTCGCGCCCCTGGAACAACGGTCCAACGGTAAACTGAATGACGGCATACACCAAATAGAAACCAACCGCCAAACCCAAACCTTCGTTGCCAAATGCAAAATAGCACAGCGGCAGGCCCATATTGCCGACGTTACTGAACACGACCGGAGGTAGGTAACTGCGCAGCGGCTGCCGTAAAACGCCTAGGATTAACGCTGCTGCAACCGTCACAACAAATATCAGCAGGATTGCTGCGCCTGTCATGGCAATAAATGAAGTCGAATCTACGCCCAATCCACTGATGCCGTTGAGGACGAGGCATGGCGCCCCGATGTTCATGACAATCCGGGTCACAAACTCGCGATCAAAGGGAAGCTGCAAACGGGCCCAGACATAGCCCAGTGCTGCGCAGAGCAAAACCGGCGCAATGATTGGCACAAGCTGCTGATACATAGTCGTACAGCTTACCAACAGGCGGGACGTTTAAAAGCCCGCTCTGATATATTGTCGTCGCTTTCCTTAGCCGCTCAGGCATAACCAAGACATGCGTAGCAACACGGTGGAGCTCGAGGCCAGCGACGGGCACCAATTTCAAGCCTACCAATCCCACCCAAACGGCACGCCCAAGGGCGGTGTTGTCGTACTGCAGGAGATTTTCGGTGTGACCGATCATATTCGTCGGGTCACGGATCGGTTTGCCGAAGCTGGGTATCTGGCCATTGCGCCGGCACTGTTTGATCGGATCGAACCCGGCGTTGAGCTCGATTACACGGCTATCACCAAGGGCCGAGAATACCGCGTTGCCGCCGAACCCGATAAGACCGTGCTGGACATTGGAGTCGCAGTCGATGCGCTACGGCAGGTCGGCAAAATTGGCTTAGTGGGCTACTGCTGGGGTGGCGGCATGTCTTACCTAGCAGCTTGTCGGTTAACGATCGACGCGGCAGTCGCATACTATGGTGGGCCAATCAGCGAGCACCTGGATCTAAAGCCCCGCTGCCCGATTATGTACCACTTTGGCATGCAGGATCCTTTGATCCCAATGGAGACTGTCTCGGCAATTCGCAAGATCAACCCCGAAGGTATTTTTCATATCTATGAAAAATCAGGGCATGGATTCAATTGCGATGAGCGCGAAGATTACAATCCCAAAGATGCAAAGCTCGCGCTCAAACACAGCCTGGCATTTCTCGGGCAGTATCTATAAACGAGACATAAGGTTTAACGGCCGACCTCGTCCGCAATGGCATTACGCAGCGCCCCAATCCCGCTGATCTCAACTTCGATGACATCTCCCGGTTGCATCCACACCGGAGGTTTACGCGCAAAGCCAACACCGCCAGTCGTACCTGTACTGATAACATCACCCGGCCGTAAACAACTAAACGTCGAGCAGTATTCGATTAATTCACCGATGCCAAATCGCAGGTCACTGATCAACGCTGTCTGCATCGTCTGACCATTGAGCCGGGTCTCCAGTGTCAATCGCGTCGGATCGGGAATTTCATCGACCGTGACCAACCACGGACCGAAACTGCCGCTATGATAAAAGTTCTTGCCCGGTGTGAACTGTGAACCGTGCTCTTGGAAATCTCTCAACGTCCCATCATTGAAACAGGAATAACCGGCAACGTAGTCAAGTGCATCTTCCTTAGATACATGCCGGGCTTCACGGCCAATAATCACCGCCAACTCGCCCTCGAAATCGTACTTATCGGAAGCCGCCGGTCTTATCATCGGTTGCCCATGGCCGACCTGGCTGTCGGCGAATCGCACGAACAACCATGGGTACTCGGGAACCACGCGTCCCATCTCTTTCATATGGGTTAAATAATTAGCGCCCACACACAAGATTTTTCCGGGATACGGAATCACCGGCTCAAATGCCACGGCATCCAAAGCATGCTGAACGCCGTCTTGCGCTGCCTGTTTTGCCTCCACTAAAGCACCGGCCTGCAGCACGCTACGTAGATCGGGAAATTTAGCGCGGAACTCATCGGGTGGCTCCAGTATGGAGGCCTCCTGCACCAAACCATATACTGCCTGTCCTTCAATCTTGTAGCTCGCAAATCGCATCAACGATGCCCTCCAAATGTGATTTCCAGCAATTATGGGTACTGCATTGTCCCGAACAGAATGGTCATACCCCAGACAAAAAAGCGACACCGACACGCATGCGACGATAAAATACTTTATATCGGATGCGCTGATTCGCAAGCGACACTCTAAGCCAGAAAGCTCGGCTTAAAAACTCTTTGCATTTAATTCACTCAAGCTCGGGACCCCGTGTGGCGATTTAGAGTCTTGGCGGATACGCCAAAGAGTGCCAAGAGCCTTGCTCTTACAGATTGGAATGATGAAACCAGGCCAGGAAAAATTAAACCTCACGGAAGACCCGGTCGCCCGTTCCATATTCTCGCTCATGTGGCCAATGATGGTCGGCATGCTCGCGATGATGTCCTACAACATTGCCGACGTTTATTTCATCGGCCAACTCGGAACAATGGAGTTGGCCGCAGTCTCATTTACATTTCCGGTCAATTTTATGGTCGGTGCAATGGCACTGGGGCTCGGGACCGGCACGTCTTCGGTAGCATCCCGGCTGTTTGGTGCTGGCGAGAACGATGAGATTCAGCGAATCACCACGCATTCGCTGTTGCTAGCTATTGCTGCAGGGCTCCTGATCGTTTTGGTTGGTCTCATCACGATTGAGCCGGTGTTTAGATTACTTGGCGCTGATGACACAACCCTGCCGATGATCAAGCGTTATATGCGTATTTATTATCTGGGCGGCGTGTTTACAGTCGTTCCGATGATTGGCAGTTCCGTACTGCGGGCGAGCGGCGATGCCAAAACGCCGGCAAAGATCATGATGATCTCTGCGATTTTTAACATCGTACTGGATCCAATTCTGATTTTTGGTTTGTTCGGCATGCCACGACTCGAACTTGAGGGCGCGGCTATAGCCACGGTACTCGCAAACGTTGGTACAGCAACCGCGGCTTTCAGCTTTATTTACTTCCGGGATCATCTGATCCGCTTCAGGACCGCCCAGTTTCGCCTGATTATCGATTCCTGGAGCCGCATTTTGCACGTCGGGATCCCTTCGATGACTAGCAGCATGATCGCACCACTTACCACGGCGTTTATTACCTGGCAGGTCGCTCAATTCGGGCAGGAAGCCGTCGCTGGCTTCGGTGTGGCCTCCCGTCTCGAGGGACTATCCCTATTGACCGCAATGGCGCTCAGTGCTGCGATCACACCGTTCGTTGGGCAAAATTTTGGCGCCGGCAACTACGAACGGGTGCTTGAAGGAATGAAATTCGTGTATCGATTCTCGTTAATTTATGGCTTTTCGGTCGCTACATTTTTATTTATCGCTGCGCGTTTAATCATCGGGCTGTTTACCGATGACCCTGGCGCGAATGCAGCTGCGAATATGCACCTTCACTTAGTTCCATGGAGTTACGCATTTCTCTGTATTTCGATGACGTCGGTCAGTGGGTTCAATGCGATCGGCAAGCCGATGCCGGCCATGTTGATATCGATGTCGCGCACCATTGGCATTTACCTTCCGCTAGCATTCATCCTGGCCCGGCTGTTCGATCTTTTTGGTGTCTTTATGGCTGCTTTCAGCGCGAATATCATTGCGGGCCTGTTAGGGTATGTCTGGTTCCGTTCATTTTTTGGCTCATTCCTCGCCCAGGAACGCGCCGTTCAAAAGCTGTGATTAGGACCTTGAATCGGTGGCGCTAAACAGCAACAGGCGAAGGCAATGCGATGCAATATGGGTACGCTGCACAGCTATGATCCACGGCAGATAAGGCAAGCGGGAATTTGGTAGCGATGAAATCCGCAACTCTGGGTTCGAGTGTGTTGATTATGCTTGGGGCTTTTTTTGCCAGCCCTGCGCCCACCTCCGACTGGTCTCACTACGGTGGAGACCAAGGCGGCACGCGATTCTCCGAATTAACCCAGCTAAACCGGTCGAATGTCGCCGAACTGCGCATCGCATGGCAAGTCAGAACCGGAGCTGTGGAACGGCGTGGGCCGCTGCTGGCCGCGAGCCAGTTCCAAGCAACCCCGATCATGACACCCAACGCGGCTGGCAGCAGTGTTGTGGTCTGTACACCGTGGAACCGCATTATTGCGTTGGATCCGAAAACCGGACAGAAACGCTGGGAGTTCGATCCCAAGCTCAAGGCAATTCCTCTGTACAACTGCCGGGGCGTCAGCTATTGGGAGGACCAACTCACGCCGGTAGCTGCGCCTTGCAGACATCGCATTTTCTCCGGCACCGGTGATCTGCGTCTGTTAGCACTGGACGCGAGGACTGGTCAGCCCTGCGATGGTTTCGGCGTCGACGGCGAAGTGCAAGTCGAGCCGCTGATCATCGAAGAAAGTCCGGAGTACAAACGCGGAGAGGTGAAATTTTTTTCGCCGCCGGTGATCGTGCGCGGAGTCGTGGTACTCGGATCCGGGACCTTCGCGAAGAACAAGCGGGTGCGTAACCCATCAGGCGCGCTACATGGTTTCGATGCGCGAAGCGGGCAACTGCGTTGGACTTTCGATCCTATCCCAAGGTCTGCAGACGATCCGGAGCACGGCAACTGGAGCCCGGCGGCGCTCGAAGAAGCAGGGGCCGCCAGCGCTTGGGCGCCGCTGTCCGGTGATGAAGAACTCGGGCTGGTATTTGCACCAACATCCAGTGCTTCACCGGACTTCTACGGGGGATTTCGCCCCGGTGAAAACCGTTATGCGAACTCTACCGTCGCGCTCGATGCGCAAACGGGCAAGGTTGCCTGGCACTTTCAAAATATACACCACGATGTTTGGGACTGGGATACACCGGCGCAGCCAATCGCTGCAGATCTGGAAAAAAACGGCGAACGCAAACCGGTCTTAATTCAATTGACCAAGCAGGGTCTCGTGTTTGTATTTGACCGGCGCACTGGAGAACCGGTGTTCGAAATTGAAGAGCGGCCGGTGGCACAGAATGGGTTACCGGGTGATGTGCTCTCTCCCACTCAACCGTTTCCCAAGGCACCGCCGCCGCTGAGCAGTGCCAATATTTATCCAGAGGATGCCTGGGGTATCACGGTTTGGGAACGCGAATTCTGCCGCAGAGTGATCGCGAGCCATGACTACGGTCCCGCGTTTACGCCAGTGCGGGAAAACGGGACGGTCGGTGTTTCCAGCATCAACAACTGGGCCGGCGGTGCATTCGACCGGTCTCGCAATCTCCTGATTACTAATGCTTCAAACCTGTTTTGGATCACCCGGGCGATACCCGAGGCCAAATACGATCTAAAGAAATTTCCGTCGCTGGGCCAACCAGCGCTAGTAGTCACAGGTCTGGGTTACGCCTTCATTAGAAATCCACTGCTGTCACCATTAGGCATCCCGTGCACAGCCCCGCCATGGGGTAAATTGATCGCAGTCGATCTCATCGACGGCACGATTCGCTGGTCTGTGCCGTTGGGTAATATCGGCAAGCTCGCCCCGGTGCCGCTGCCACTGCAATGGGGGACCCCAGGCACTGCCGGCGGGCCAATCGTCACGGCTGGGGGACTCGTATTCATCGGCGCCACCACTGACGAATTATTTCGCGCATTTGACGTCGAAACCGGCCACGAACTATGGTCCGCGAGCCTGCCAACTGCCGCTCACGCAACCCCAATGACGTACGCGATTGACGGGAAACAATACGTCCTGATTGCTTCCGGAGGCCATGTCTGGCAGTACCCCAAAATTTCCGACCACATAACTGCATTCGCGTTGCCATAGGATTGCCGCCAACTCGGTTTTTCCGAACTGTCCGACGACGACCTTGCCGACCCGGCGTTTACCGTTAACGTTCGGAGGTTATTAGGCTCAGGCTTCGCCGCGAAGCTGGTTAAGAATCGCTTCGTCCTCAAGCGTTGAGGTGTCCTGAGTGATTTCTTCGCCTCTGGCGATAGTTCTCAGCAACCTGCGCATGATCTTGCCGGATCGAGTCTTGGGTAGGTTATCGGCAAAGCGAATTTCGTCGGGCTTGGCAATTGCTGCGAGCTCCTCTCCAACCCACTGGCGCAGTTCACCGGTCAATGCCTGAACCTCCACCCCGGTTGGGCGCTCGCCTTTTAATACGACGTAGGCACAAATCGCTTCACCCTTAACGTCGTGAGGTCGTCCAACCACCGCTGCCTCGACCACTCGTTTGTGTGCAACCAGCGCCGATTCGACCTCCATCGTTCCCAGACGGTGCCCGGCAACATTGAGCACGTCGTCAATCCGACCCATAATCCAGTAGTAATTGTCCGCATCACGGTGTGCGCTGTCCCCGGCAACGTAGAATCGATTGTTGAACTTCTGCCAATAGGTATCAATGTAGCGCTGATTGTCGCCCCATATGGTGCGCAACATCGACGGCCAGGGCTTGCGGACAACGAGGTATCCCCCAGCCTCAGGCGAGTCGACTACGTTACCGTTTTCGTCAACGATGGCGGCCTCGATACCCGGCAATGGTCTCGTGCATGAACCAGGTTTGGTCGCTGTTACGCCAGGAATTGGAGTGATCATGATTGCGCCAGTTTCAGTCTGCCACCAGGTATCAACAATCGGGGTTTTATCCCGACCGATAACCTGGCGAGACCACATCCAAGCTTCGGGGTTGATCGGCTCACCGACCGTGCCCAGAAGTCGTATTCGCGAAAGATCATAGGACTGCGGAATCTCATCGCCCAACTTCATCAGTGCACGGATCGCAGTCGGGGCAGTATAGAAAACAGTGACGCCTTGTTTTTCGCAGATGCTCCAGAAGCGACCGCCATCCGGGTAGGTCGGCGCGCCCTCGTATATGACAATCGTCGCGCCTACTGCAAGCGGCCCGTAGGCCACGTAGCTGTGCCCAGTGACCCACCCGATATCGGCCGTGCACCAAAAAACGTCATCGTCGTGCAGGTCGAACACCCACTGGGAGGTAATCTTCGCATTTAGCAGGTACCCGGCGGTGGCATGCTGAATGCCCTTCGGCTTGCCAGTTGATCCGGACGTATACAGCAAAAATAGTGGGTGCTCGGAGTCGACGAAGGTCGGCTCACACTCGGCCGGTTGATCGGCAACTGCCTCGTCCCACCAAAAATCGCGGCCTTCCTGCATCTGAATTTTGTGACCGCTACGCTTTAATACGATGACTTTCTCAATCGTTGCACAGCCACCGGCAAGCGCCTTATCGGTAGCGGCCTTGAGTTCGACGATACGCCCACCGCGGTATCCACCATCGGCAGTAATCACCATACGCGCGCCGGCATCTTCGATACGATCCTTAAGAGAACTTGCCGAGAAACCGCCGAATACGACCGAATGAACTGCACCGATGCGCGCACAGGCCTGCATCGCGATCACAGCTTCCGGAACCATCGGCATGTAAATTACGATTCGGTCTCCCGCTTCGATACCACTAGCTTTCAACGTATTCGCAAAACGGCATACCTCAGCGGTTAATTCAGCATAGCTCAATGAACGCGTGTCGCCCTCTTCGCCTTCGAAAATGATCGCTGTTTTGTTCCCTTGCGACTCGAGGTGGATATCTAGGCAGTTGTAGGAAACATTAAGGGTGCCGCCACGAAACCAAGCGTAGTTTGGCGCGAAAGATTCATCGAGTACCTGTTTGAACGGTTTCTGCCATTTAAGGTTCTCGCGGGCGAGGTCGCCCCAATAGCCTTCATAATCAGCTGCTGCTTTCGCGTATAGGGCCTCGAGATCGGCTGCCTTGACGGTCGCATTATCGATAAACTCTTGTGGCGGTGGGAAGCTGCGCTGTTCGTTGAGAATTGATTCGATTTTGCTATCGCTCACGCTATTGTTCCTCAAAAACAATCGGCCTTAGCTGACGACCTATCATCGCGAGCAGGCTTTCTTCTTATTCTAGCAATAACCAAGGTCCGCAATAAGTTTGTCAGCGATGCCTTCAGCCTGTGCGAGATAACTCCCACCGAATAGATTCAGATGATTCAGCACATGATACAAATTGTATAGATGCTGCCTTACGTAGAACCCGTCATCGAGCGGCCACGCGGCTTGGTATGCACGATAAAACTCCGGCCCGAACCCTCCAAACAGCTTGGTCATCGCTATGTCTACTTCGCGGTCCCCAAAGTAAACGGCCGGGTCGTAGATTACCGGTTGTCCATCCACAGTAATACCCCAGTTTCCGCCCCATAAATCTCCGTGCAACAAAGACGGGCACGGCCTGTATGTCTCGAACAACCGCGGAAATTCTTTTAGTAGCCTCTCACCTTTGTGTTGTAACTTTCCGCCGTAGCCATTCGCAGCGGCAAGTTCCAGCTGGTACTTCAACCTGTACTTTCCATAGAAGCACACCCAGTCGTCATCTAGGTGATTAAGCTGGGGTGTGCTGCCAATCGTGTTATCACGATGCCATCCGTAACGTTCTTGGGTCACCCGGTGCAGTCGGGCCAGGCCATCGCCCAGCAGTTCAAGGGCGCCGTGATCGTGGCCCGACAGTTCTAGCCATTCGAGCATCAGGAAAGCCATGTCATCGGCAACTCCACAGGCCACTGGTCGCGGAACTTTGAGACTATTCGAGCCCCTCAGCGCCCGCAGTCCTTCCATTTCTGCCTCGAACATTGCCAGAGATGCAGCGGTGTTGAGCTTTAGAAAATATGTAAGGCCGGTTGTATCTCTGACGCAATAGCTAGTATTGATGCTGCCACCACTGACACTGCGGGCTGATCCAATATCTAGGTACAAGCCGAGCGTGCCGGCAATATGATCCGCGATCTCACGACCGATCGACATAGGTCCAACCGTCAGAAGCTATCAACAATCCGCTGGGCCTGGCGCCGCAGGGAGGTGCCGAAACCCGCCTCGTCATACAGATTGTAAAGTGCATCGAGATCCGGAACGCGTCTGGCAATGGTTTCTTTTGTTGTCGTGACCGGCACGTTGCAATAAATTTTGGTCAGCTTTCTGGAAAGAATCGCGTCGTCATAATGGCGAGCCAATCGCTCGCCCAAGGTTGCAGCGCCCCGCAGATTGAGTAAACCGACCTGGTCTAGGTTCTCGTACAGGTTGTCAAAGGATCCGAAATGTGCAAGCAATGCGGAAGCAGTTTTGGGGCCTACACCTTTTACCCCAGGGATGTTGTCGACACTGTCGCCGGCCAAAGCAAGATAGTCCACCATCTGTTCAGGTCTGATACCGTATGCATTGGGAACCTCATGGTAGCCGGTACGCGTATTCGAGGCGTAGTCCCAAAGTTCATCCCCTTCCTTGAGCAGTTGTACCATATCCTTGTCCCGACTAAGTATGGTTGCGGACATACCGTGCTGGCGCATCCGCGTCGCGATCGTGCCAATCAGGTCGTCAGCTTCGTAAGTTTCTTGCGCACATTCCATTAAACCTAGCGCCCGAGTCACCGCACGGCACTGGACGAATTGCCTCTTGAGGTCCTCGGGCGCAGGATCACGGTTGGCTTTGTAAGCCGGGTAGATCTCGTTACGAAAACAGGTTTTCAGACTCTCATCAAACGCGACCGCAACATACTCGGGGCAGACGCCCTCAAGAAAATCACCAAGGAATCTCGTAAAGCCGTACAGCGCATTCACCGGATTTTTCTGACTATCGATCATCGAGTCGGGTATTGAAAACCACGCACGGAACACGTACATACTGGCGTCGATGATATAGACCATATGGAATTCCGGCGGCGATCAAGTGCCACGGCCATTGTTCAACTGGAACCTCGGAAGCGATTTTATATCAGGTAAGAGCCGCACCGAGCTTCCCACTCAAACGCATGTGCAGTGGGCTGGTTCGGGGAAAATGGCCAAGCAGAAATTCCATCTGGTCAGCAAGCACTCGGCGACCTTTTAGGTAAATATATTCGGCATAGGTCGGCACGAAAGGAATCGCAATCAGTTGCATGCCAGCCTGATCAACCGCTCCGCCACCCTTGTGATTGTTGCAGCGACGACAGGCGGTCACGACATTCGACCACGTGTCGCCGCCGCCGATGTTCATCGGATGGATATGGTCTCTGGTCAAATCCTTAGACATAAACCTGCCGCCGCAATACAAGCACAGGTTGGCGTCCCGCCTGAAGAGGGTCTTGTTATTCAGCGGTGGAACATAGTTCTGCTGCGATTTTGTCAGCCCGGCGTGCCGCCCGATAGTCGCAATGATCGAATTAACGTCGACGGTACTGCGGATACCGGTGCGGGCGTTTATGCCTCCGTGGACACGGAAAAGAAACGTGCCGACGACATACGCAACCTGCTCAGTATGATACAGGCGGACCGCGTCTCGATAGTCAATCCACTCAAGTGGCATTCCGGAAATATCCGTCCGCAATACCTGCTGTGCGAGATCTACCTTGTGTTGGTCTGACAACATTAGGACCAGAAACAGCTAATTGTCTAATTCAGGCTATGATGCAGGCTCTGTCAAAAAAATCAAATCTAGAGGGTCTAATTTACGCCATTTTTTCAATGTGTCATTATGTGCTGCCTTCTCAGACCAGTGGTTTGGCCGGCCAAGTTACTGGGTATTTACGCCGGGGTTGCCAGCTGGCAGGCAATCGCCACGCCGCATCGACTGGCCACGGTCGTCGCCAGTCTCGATGTGCGCGGCGAAACCCGCGAGCAGACCGCACCACTTGGTGCAGAATTCCTTAACACCGGAATATCGGCCGAAGGTGAAGCCTGGTATGCGCGCGAACTGACAGACAAGGAACACCTGCTGGAACAGCAAGTCCTCGATAAACATATTGCCGAGGCCGAAGTGGCCATCACCACCTTCGGCGTCCCTGAGCGACCGCACCGACGATTATTAGCCGGACCGTCGTGGATTGGATGAACCTAGGAAATCACAAGAATGAATATTTTCTTTCCTAAAGAACAAGACAATGAAATTAGGACAGCTATTGTTCCACCGGTAGTTGAAAAATACGTTCAATTGGGCACCGAAGTATTAATAGAATCCGGCGCCGGTCAATCAATTCAAGTCAACGATAAGGACTACACGGACGCCGGAGGTGTTATTACCAAAAACCGTCTTGAGGCACTGTCCAATGCAGACATCATTTGCCGATTGAATGCCCCCCTTGTAAAAGAAATTTCCTGCCTAAAGAAAGGCTGCATTCACATTAGTTTTTTTGATCCGTTCAAAGAAAAAAAACTTCTTGATGCTTTTTTAAAAGCATCCGTTACAGCCATTAGCATGGAATTGGTCCCTCGAATTACCCGAGCACAGAAAATGGATGCATTAAGCTCGCAGGCTAGCTTGGGCGGCTACAGTGCTGTTATCGAAGCGGCTAGCCGCCTTGCAAAGGTTTTTCCAATGATGATGACTCCAGCGGGAACAATCCCTCCCGCCAAAGTTTTTGTCGTTGGAGTTGGTGTGGCGGGATTGCAGGCAATTGCAACAGCAAAAAGGCTTGGTGCGAGGGTAGAAGCATTTGACACCCGTCCAGTTGTTGAAGAGCAAGTCCTCTCATTGGGCGCAAAGTTTACTAAAATAGACATTGGAGAATCAGAGCAAACTAAGCAAGGTTACGCAAAAGAATTAACGGCAGAGCAACTCGAATTACAGAGACAAGGCATGATTAAAGCTTGCAGTAATTC
>JAYZJE010000122.1:0-2504 GCA_036164895.1 Pseudomonadota bacterium | reverse complement strand
CACGTCGTTGTCCTGCAGCGCCGATACGCTTTGTAGCACCAAGGCATCAATGTCGTCAAAAATCTTTTCATACAAGCGCGGTTGTTTCTTCCAGGTGTCGCGCACTCGACCCACGGTCTTGGCGGTTAGTCCCTGGGTTCCGGTCATGCCGACCACGAGCGACAGCGGTCGTGGGATGTTCAGCAATTCGACCAACGGTGGCGTGCCTTTTCGGAAAACGAGCGGCTTGGCATAGGTTGCCATGGTGTTGTCGATGCCACTAGGCTTACCGTGCGCGATCACCTCCGACTGGAATGCTAGGCGGTTGATTTCGTCGTCTGTCAGGTCCAATTGGAAATGATGGTCCAGAGCACGAACGACAGCCACCGCTAGGGCTGCCGAACTGCCTAACCCCATGCCGCGGGGAACGTCCGGAAACACCTCGATACGGATGCCGCGGTCCGCCAGTCCCAGTTCATCCAGGATCGCGCCGGCGGCTTTCTCGAAAGAACGCCGGTGTTCCGGCGTTTTGGCCAGCTGGTACTCTATTCCCCAGCTCGGAATCAACAGATTGACGCCGCTGTCGCAATCTTCGACATGAGCGCGCATCGTCAATGGCAGAGGGCAGGCAATCGCGTGACGTCCATAAACGACCGCGTGTTCGCCCAGCAGAATTACCTTGCCGTAACCGACGCCCAATTCAGCGTCGGTGCGATGCTTAATGGGATGGGCACCCCCTCTGGTTTCGGCGCGAATCTCGTCAAGGATCTGCCGTGCCTGCCAGACCTTGATGTCGCCGCCACGAAGCATTCGTTCCAGCACTTGGTCGAACAGTTCCGGTGGAATTTCTGCCGCCTTGACTACGCTCCGTGCGTGCAGCGTCATATGCCCTGACTGAATGCCTTCGGTGGTTAGCGCGCGTAACGCCGCAAAATTCTGGGCCAAGCCAACTGCGGCCATGACCTCGGCTAATTCGGTAGCTGATTCCACCTCCAGTATTCTCAGATTCATTGAGACACTTGGATTGGATTCCAGCGGTCCGCCCACCGTACCAACCTTCAGCGGCATTTCCAGCCGCCCGCAAAGGTTACCGTCATCGTTTTTCCACCATCGTGATAGCGCGCCGTAACTGCCATGACGGGACGCATATGCGTGCGCACCGGCCTCGATCGCGCGCCAGTCGTTACCGGTCGCCAGTGCCACTGCATCGATGCCGTTCATAATGCCCTTGTTATGCGTTGCCGCCCGGTAGGGGTCTATCTGGGCAAAATCGGACGCGATGATGATGCCGTCACGTACCTGTTCACCACTATATTCCTTCATCCCCAGTTGCTCGGTCGTTAGCGTGACATCGGAGCTGGCAAGTGCGTGATCGGCGAGATTCGACAGGATGCGTAGAAAAACCTTACCTTCGGTGATGGTTTCAACCAGCGACGCGACGCCCTCGCACATCCCATTGACAAGATTTGCCCCCATTGCGTCGCGCGTATCTACAAGCAGATGCACGACCAGCATTTCGGCCTCCGACGACGGTATCGAGTAGGTTCTAGCTTCCAGGTCCACGGCCCCGCCACCGCGTGCAACCATGCGCGGGTGGAAACTGTTCGCAAGATCCAGGATTTCCTGTTTGCGTGTCTCGATATCCGCGACTGCTTTGCCTAAATTTGGAATTTCGACAACCTGAATTTGCCCGATCAGAATCGGATCGGTTGAGCGGGTTGCGAACCCTCCGCCACCGCGGGCCATTTTCGCGGCCGCGCTGAGGGCCGCAACGATGGATGGTTCTTCCACGACCATCGGAACCACATATTCCTTGCCATTAATAAGAAAGTTGAGTCCGAGCCCAATCGGCATGCCCATGACGCCGATGACGTTCTCGATCATTTTGTCGGCGGCCTGCAGGTCGAGCGTATGTTCACCATTTACAAGGCTCTGGTAATCGCTGTCGGTCAACAGACCGCGTTCACGCACCGCGCGAATTCGTTCTTCGATTGACATTTTGTAGAAGCTCGGAATCCGTGATCGTTCCACAGCGCACTCCTTAAGTTACGCAGCTCGGCTCAAAGAAGAACCGGTTGGCACACTGCCGCAACAGTTCCCGTAGCTTGCCCGGGGGGGTTACATGTCGGTAGAGCATTGAAACCGTAGCAGGAAAAGCAACCCTGTGCCAGAGCCTGTTGTTATAGCGCCACGGGCTGGGATAGGGCTGCCAGCGTGCATTACTGGGAGGTCGATGCGACAATCTATTTTGCTTAACCAAGCATTAAATGACATAAATAGAATTATTCAGGACCTCCCTTGCAGTTGAGTAGCAGCAGGTTGATGAGATCCGGATTGCAGGGCGCGCATTGATGGAGCCGATCTGGCTAAAGCGCTATCCCCCTGAAGTGCCGAAGACCGTCGATCTCGATCCGGATGAATCGTTGGCTGACATATTTGCGCATGTCTGCAAAACATTTCCGCAGCGTCCTGCGTTTGCCAACTTTGGTAAAAAGCTGTCGTTTGCCGATTTAAATGAGCTAAGT
>JAYZJE010000121.1:0-3962 GCA_036164895.1 Pseudomonadota bacterium | reverse complement strand
TGCCGATTGGCACGACCACCTTTGGCTTGCGTTGCTTGCGCTGTACCCTAATGGGCGTCTAATCTTTGGAGCGTTATAAGGTATTTTTAATGGCCCGGTATTGGAGGGGCACAAAATGAACAACCATGCCATTCGGGTCTGGGGCCCCGTTCCCACTTTGATCATCGGTGCTAGTTTGTTGGTCAGTCTGCCAGCCAGCGCGGGTGTAGTTAGTCAACGCTGCGCCACTGCGGCGCAGGCCTTTGTTGAATCGCTTTCAGTTGAGCAGAGGCCGTCCGTTGCAGTCCCTTTTGACACCGATGCCCGCCTGGAATGGGCCTTCCGGCCGGGGTCGGACATCCGTAAAGAGGGCTTATCACTTCGCGACATGTCCGATGAACAGCGCATTTCAGCGCATCGTCTGATTGCCTGCGCGCTGAGCAGTCAGGGATATCAGAAAGCGGTCGCGATCATGCACCTGGATGACATCGTGATGGCGAATTTTCATGAAACGGTGTTCGCATCCTTACCGGGACCGTTTGAAATGGGAAAAGAATTCTATTGGCTCGCGGTATTTGGCGATCCCGCAGGCGAAGCCCCGTGGGGCTGGCAACTTGAAGGTCATCACCTGGTTCTAAATTTCACGGTCGTAGGCGATAACATTGCGGTGACACCGGCTTTCCTCGGCGCTGACCCGGCAGAGGTGCAGCGAGGTTTATTGGCCGGCTGGCGGGTCATGGGCCAGGAAATGGACCTGGGATTCGCATTATTAGCCAGCATGACCGATAAACAACTCGAGACGGTTATTCTCAGCAACGACATACCGCAAAACCTGTTTACTGGCACTGCCGGAAAAGGCAAGGCTTTGAGTGAATACGAGGGGCTGCCTGCTGCAGAACTGGACGAAGAACAGCAGCAACTGCTGTGGGATTTGATTGCCGAGTATGTGAACAATGCGGACGCTAAGCTTGCGGCCAAACAAATGAACCGCATTCGCGCAGATGGCATGGGTAACATTTATTTTGCCTGGATGGGGCCGCAATCCCCTGGCAGCCCGGCGTATTATCGAATTCATGGGCCGTCGCTACTGATCGAGTACGATCATGGGCAGGATCTGCGCAGTCGCAAGCGAAAATCCGACCCTAATCATATCCATACCATCTACCGTGATCCGAGCAGTGATCACGGCGAAGACTGGCTCCGGCGGCATTATGCTGAAAGCCCGGACCACTAGTAGAACAAGCTAGGCTATGTTCTACCCGCCATGAAATCCACACGGAAGTTGCCGATGAACTGGACTCGGCGCAAAGTTCTCGGATCACTCGGCGCTGTTGCGACTGCTTTACATTGGCCGCCGCGCAGCTTTGCCGCCGAGACTGCCGATGTCATCGTCATCGGTGCCGGATTTGCCGGTCTTAATGCGGCGATCAATCTCGTCGACGAAGGTGCAAGAGTGCTAGTGCTGGAGGCCAGTGACCGGGTTGGCGGCCGTGCTTTTACCGCAGATCACGTTGAAGGCCAGCCCGAGTTCGGTGCCTCCGACATCGGCCCTTACTACGGACGGATCCGCGACATGGCGCGCCGGCTGAACGTGGAACTGCTTCCTGGGCTCATCACGGCGGCTCCTTTTGTGTTTTCGGTCGGCGGCCAGCTGGTGCGCGGTGATGAGTGGCAGGGTTCGAGGCTCAACCGCACCATCGGTCCGGAACGCGCGATACCGCCTCCCGGGCTGCTGAACTATTTCATCAGCCGTTATGGCCCGTTCACCGAGCCGGATGAATGGTTGTTACCGGAAGCCGCCCGTTTTGATATTGCACCCGCGGAGTGGCTTGTCACCAATGGTGCATCTCCAGAAGCAATGAGGCTGATCAACCAAGGTATGATTGCATCCGACATCTGGACCGTTTCATTGCTGACCATATTGCAGGAATCGGCGCGGATGGCGAAAGCAGCGAGTGGGTTAGAACAGCTCCCACCTGACGAACGGTTCGCCGAGTCTCGCAGGCGTTCCTCCCGCGTCAAAGGTGGAACATCACGATTGCCGGAAGCGATGGCCGGCTTTCTCGGCGATCGTGTCAGGCTGGGTGCGGTCGTAAGCGGCATCACACAGAACCGGTCCGGCGTCGAGGCCCGTTGCCTTGACGGCAGTGTCTACCGGGCGTCGTTCGCGGTTTCGGCATTACCGTTTACAGCGCTACGCCGGATCGACATTCAGCCGTCACTGCAGAATATTCAGGCCACAGCGGTTGCGGCAATGCCCTATGCCAATACAACCCGGGTCCACATGCGCATCAAGGGCAGTCCTTACTGGGCGCAAGACGGCATGGGGGCATCTCTTTGGGCTGATGGCCCGGTCAACGTCGCGCTTCAGCCGATCGATCCAGACGACGGCAGTCGCGAAACACTCGTTGCGCTCAGCGTTGGGAAAAAGGCGGAACGACTCGATCAGTTGCCTCCGGCGGAGCGTGGGGCATTCGTCGTGCGTAATATCGAAAGTCTGCGGCCGTCGACCCGCGGCAAACTCGAAGTTACCGGCGTATTTTCGTGGAAGGAGATGGAGTTTATATCCGGTTGTCGCCACTCCTACCTGCCGGGTCAGGTGACCCAGTTTGCTCATGAAATGATCCAGCCATATATGCGCTTGCATTTTGCGGGGGAGCAAACCCGCCGTGTCGAAATGGGTATGGAATCGGCGATGGAATCTGGCGAACGTACCGCGGTCGAAATTCTTGAAAGAGCGAGCGGCTGAGGGGAGATTCCTGCGTCGGATTCGCCTACACTTGCGTGTCTACAACTTGCGACACCACCCGCGAAGCTGGTAACAAAAGCCTTGAAAAACAGAAAACGTTACCTGACACCTTTACTCGACTGAATGGTGATGTTCGGCTCGCTTTAGAAACACGCAATGGAGTCAAGTGGCAAAAAAAGGAAGCCTATGAATTTTCCAATCGATGAGCATGTTAGCGGGGCACCAGCACACCTGGCAGCGTTGATTGTTACGCTTGCAATACTGGGTTGTGGTCAGGGCATTGTTGCCAGGGCCGAATCGGCGGGAACGCAATTTGAAGCTGAGCGTCCCACAGTGCTGATTACGGGTTCTAACCGGGGCATTGGCCTGGGGTTCGCCCGTTATTATGCTGTCGAAGGCTGGAATGTCATCGCGACCTGCCGCAAGCCGAAGGTCGCTAATGAATTGCAAAATCTTGCTAGAGAACATTCGCAACTGGTCATCGAGCAACTCGATGTTACAGATCATGCCCGAATCGAAGCACTCGCCGAACAATATTCCCAGGTGCCGATAGATTTACTGATCAACAATGCGGCGGTGTTGGGTGATCTGGAAGAACAGCAATACGGCAGCCTTGATTTCGATCTGTTCGAATGGGTCATGGCCGTCAACGTTTATGGCCCGATGAAAATGGGCGAGGCGTTCACCGAGCATGTCGCAGCCAGCGACCAGAAAAAAATTGTCACCCTTACCAGTGGGTTGGGGTCACTAAAACTGATGGGCAGCATGAAAGGAATGAACTATTACCGGATCAGCAAGGCCGGCGTAAATATGGCGATGCGTGGCTTGCGTTCCGATTTGAAGGGGCGTGGCATCATCGTGGCGCTGATGGCACCGGGTATGGTTGGAACGCAGTTGCTAGCCGATTCTGGCTGGGACGGCCCGTCACTGACGACGGATGTAAGTGTTGCTGGCATGGCGCCGCTTATCGCTGGCCTGACCACAAAGGTTAAAGGGACGCCAACTAATGTTACCGGTAGGGCAATCCCCTGGTAATCGAACCTAGCTGAAGCCAAAGATTGAGATGAGTGAAACAACGAACAAGAGCCGCCCAGAGCTGAAACGGTTGATTAGCCGACGACGACTGCTGGGAGGTGGCGCGGCAGTATTAACGGGGATATATCTGCCGTTGGCCCGAGCGAATCTGGATTTCAGCAACCCAGATGACTTGCTTACGGCGGCGGTCAAGCTTCGC
>JAYZJE010000120.1:0-5206 GCA_036164895.1 Pseudomonadota bacterium | reverse complement strand
TCTCGTTAAATATGATATTTCACGCCACGAGTTTACCTGATGCATTTATTGTCGAACCCGAGTTGCTGGGTGATGAACGCGGTTTGTTCGCACGCGCCTGGTGTCGTGAAGCGTTCGCCGAGCACGGTTTGAATGCCGAGCTGGCTCAGTGCAGCCTTTCCTACACCCGAGAACGTGCAACCTTGAGGGGTATGCACTATCAACGTCCCCCGCACGGGGAAACCAAGCTGGTGCGCGTGACACGCGGGGCAATCTATGACGTTGCTTTGGATCTTAGGCCGGATTCAGTGACTTTCTGCCAGTGGAGTGCCGTTGAGCTGACCGCGGAAAACCGCAAAATGTCGTATATTCCGGACGGTTTTGCACACGGCTTTGTGACCCTGACGGATGATGTGGAAGTTTTTTATCAAGTTTCGGTGCCCCACGAACCGGCATCGGCGGCCGGCGTGCGTTGGGATGATCCAGCGTTTAATATTGACTGGCCCGTTGATCAACCGGTTCTTTCTGAGCGAGATGCCTCCTTCCCAGATTTTCACCCATGAAGCGCTATTTGGTGACCGGCGCTAGTGGTTTCGTCGGCCGTGCCTGCCTGCCACTTCTGATCAAATCAGGCCATGAGGTGCACGCGGTCAGCCGGATTACCCGCGATGATGTTGGCGTGACCTGGCACCGAACCGATCTGCTGAGCGACAATCCGACCAGGCTGCTTGAACTGATTCAGCCGACACATCTGCTGCACCTGGCTTGGATTGCCGAACCCGGTGAATTCTGGGATTCTCCGTTGAATAGTCGCTGGCTGGCGTTCAGTCGTGCGCTGCTGGATGCCTTCATTGGCGAGCGGGTGGTTGTGGCTGGCACCTGTGCGGAGTACGACTGGCAAGCCGGTATTTGTCATGAATTGGAAACGCCGCTGAAACCGACTTCGGCGTATAGCCGGGCGAAAGCCGAGTTGTCGAGCGATCTTGCCGATCGTTCATTATCCTCAGCTTGGGCGCGGATGTTCTGGCCGTTTGGGCCAGGCGAGCCGCAACAAAAACTGGTGGCCTCGGTCGTGCGCGGCTTGTTAGCCGGCCGGCGCGTGCCTTGTACCGAAGGGCTGCAGCGTCGGGATTTCATGTATATCGATGATGTGGCAGGTGCTTTGGTGGCATTGGCCGACAGCGAGGTAACCGGACCGGTCAATATCGGTAGCGGTCAGGCCATCGCCGTGCATGACCTTGTCTTGCAATTCGCAACTGCGCTTGACCGCCCTGACCTTCTTGCGCTCGGTGCCCGGCCCTCCAACCCTGCGGAACCGCCACTGGTGGTCGCGGATGTTACGCGCCTTGTCAAAGAAGTCGGTTACCAACCGCATATTTCGCTTGCGCAAGCAATCGAGCATACGATTGCCTATTGGAAGCGTCATGGTTGAATCTCGTTTAGAGACAAACGGCAGCGTGCATTCGTGTAGCGCGGTTAAGGCGTAAAGAAATGCCGCAACTAACATCCAGAATATGTTGATTGGTATAGCTACAGGAATCGGCAATTGACATGGTGGTTTTTTCTGACAAATTTGCTTGCCGTCTAGCGGAGAGGTGTAAATGAGGATCGCGGTAATCGGAGCTGGGATATCCGGCATTGCTGCGGCACATATCCTGACCAAATGCGGTCATGACGTCGTAGTGTTTGAGAAATCGACTGAACTTGGTGGAGTCTGGACAATTGGTTATCCTGGGGTGAGATTGCAGAACACCCGCAAGCAGTATTGCATTTCCGATATACCCTGGCCTTTTAAACCAGATTTACATCCAACTAGCCGGCAGATCCGTGAGTATTTGAATCAAGCAGTTGCAGATCTCCAACTCGATGTTCGTCGGAATCACGAGGTAAGAGAGATTGTCGAGAACGGTGAAGGTTGGGTGCTGACGTATGATAATGGTGAAACCGAACACAACGAAGCATTTGAGTTTATTGTTGTCGCCAGCGGTCAATATACAGAAGGCAAACACAAACCTCGATTATCGGGTCAGGAAATTTTCAAAGGAGAGGTAATAACTGAACGAGATGTTGGTGATCTCGACATATTCGATAATAAAAGGACCGTCATCGTCGGTTTCGGTAAAAGTGCGGTCGATATGGCGACGTTTGCTGTGCAGCGAGTCAAACAGGTGCATCATGTTTTTCGCACACCCCGCTGGATGGTTCCTTTTCGCATTCTGGGTTTTAGCTATACGAAATTCTTGTTCTGCCGGATGGGAACGATCATCATGCCGAGCTGGGCATATCCAACCAGTTTCGAACGTTGGTTGCATGAGAAGTTGAGATTTCTTATTTCAGCAATTTGGAAACTGCTTAAAGTAATCTTTTCTGGTTACATCAAATCACGTGCCCGGTTCTTTGATAAGGCAGCGTTGAAGCGCTTACGCGCTGTTTTGCCTGATCACGATATAGTTGGCGATCTAAGGTCGGCCTTAAGCATGGCTCCGGAGAATTATTTTGAGAACGTAGCTACAGGAAAAATACTACCTTACCACTCGGAGATGGTTGGCTTGACTGAGACTGGTTTACTGTTAAAAGACGGTAGAACGGTT
Source organism: Pseudomonadota bacterium (assembly GCA_036164895.1). Taxonomy (GTDB): domain Bacteria; phylum Pseudomonadota; class Gammaproteobacteria; order Steroidobacterales; genus JAPUGB01. The sequence goes on along the minus strand of JAYZJE010000120.1, from coordinate 2,636 downwards.
GAGTGTGATCAGGTAATGCTATGTGTCGGCTCTAAAACGCCTGCGTTTCCATTTTTACCCGATAAATACCGACGCATCATGGAAGCCGAGAATGACGGTATCCAATTATATCGTCACTTGTTACACCCGAGAATACCAAATCTTGCTTTTGCGGGATTTAATCATTGCTTCATGCACGTTCCGGCGGTCGAAGTAGCCACGCTATGGTTATCTGCTTGGTTGGAAGGCGAACTTCACCTCCCTCCTGCCGACGAGATGGAACAAAGCATGAAATATTTACGTGATTGGAAACGTGATCATATCAACTTCGAACCTTCACTTTGTTGTGCCACAAATACTCGATTCCAGCAATATATCGATATTATGCTCAAAGACCTGGGTGTGTCGCCCTATCGAAAAATGCCGAACGTGTTTGCCGAATTGTTTAGCGAATACGGTGCTGCAGACTATGCCGCTGTGTTAGATGATTATAGAAATGTTAGGGAAACAACAGCATTCCCTAGAGAGTTAACGGAAGTCGATACTTGACGGCGTAGCCGGAAATGCTCTTAGAGTAGAATTGCTATTACATGCATTTTTTTCACAAAATTGTAGCTAGTATTCGAAACATGAAAAAGACGCCTTGTAGTCATGTCCTGATAACCGGTACGGGAAGGACTGGCACCACCTTTTTGGTCCAGCTGTTAACGAATTTAGGGCTTGACACGGGGTATACACGCCAGAATATGACCTTATTCGAATATGCTCGGGCTGGGTTAGAGCATAATGTCACGCATAAGAATGCCCCCTATATTGTCAAGGATCCTTGGTTTTGTGATTATGCGGAAGAAGTGCTGGAACGTGACGATATCCAAATCGAACATGTGTTTATTCCCATGCGGGATTTGCACGCAGCTGCGGAAAGTAGAAGGTATGTGGTTAAGAACACGCCTTCAAAGGCTTCATTAAGACCATCACAGATTCCTGGTGGGTTATGGCATACAGACAATGAAAACGAGCAAGAATATGTGTTGCTGCAGCAAATTTACAAGCTCTCTCTTGCGCTGTCTAATGCCACAATACCTTTGACTTTGTTACGTTATCCCAAGATTACAAAGGACTGTCCGTATTTGTACGAGAAACTCAAACCAATTCTGGGGGAAATCGGTAGGAGTCAATTTGACTCAGTATTTGAAGAGACCGTTTGTTCAGACTTGGTTCACAGTTTTAACAAAAACGATCGCTAAAATTTCTTCGTACCTGACCGTTTTCCGCTACTGCCTGAAACGGCAGGTGAAATCAATTTCTCGACTCAAAGAAGTTTTTTGGTTGCTGGGATCAAAAGCGATCAGAACACCAAAAAACTCAGTGGCTATGCTCGTTATTGGGCCGATAGCGGGCATTCGCGGAACTACGTTGCAGCGAGATCGAAAGGGTTCCCGAGTTATTCCAGAGAAATTCTAGAGAAACGAGGCCATCTAGTTCACTCATTCCCAGATCCGTTGAAAAATGTGGCGCTCCCTAGGGGAATCGAACCCCTGTTTCAGCCTTGAGAGGGCCGTGTCCTAACCGCTAGACGAAGGGAGCGTGCAGCATCTGTTTATGCCGCCAGTCAGCGGGGCTGCTATTATAGGTGGCCGTACCTCATTTTGCCCAAGCGGGTGACCGTTGACCAACACCCAGAAATTTCTCCAAGCATCACCGCAAATTATTCCCCGCCCGGAGCACACAGTCACCCGGGCGAACATTTCCCGAAACGCGCTGAAAGTACTCTACCGGCTCAAGGACGGTGGTTACCAAGCGTTCCTGGTGGGCGGCAGTGTGCGGGACTTGCTGCTAGGAAGGCACCCGAAGGACTTTGACATTGCGACCGATGCTCGTCCGGAAGAAGTGCGCGCACTTTTTAATAATAGCCGCTTGATCGGCCGCCGATTTCGCCTAGCACATGTGCGCTTTGGCCGCGATATCATCGAGGTCGCCACCTTCCGTGGAGGTCAGGATCAACAGCAGGCGTCTGAGCATCGTCAGGTAGCAGAAACGTCCGGGCGGATTCTGCGCGACAATGTGTATGGCAGCCTGGAGGAAGACATATGGCGGCGTGATTTCACGGCCAACGCTCTCTATTACAACATTGCGGATTTTTCAATCTATGACTTTGCGGGCGGCGTTGGCGATATTCGCGCCCGTCAGCTACGGCTGATCGGGGATCCAGACCTGCGCTACCGTGAAGACCCGGTGCGCATGTTGCGCGCTGCGCGGTTTGCTGCGAAGTTAGGATTTGACATCGATCGGGACACGGCCGCCCCGATTCCGAGACTAGGAAATTTGATTGACGGCGTCCCGGCAGCCCGCTTATTCGACGAATTTGGCAAGCTTTTTCAGGCGGGTTTCGCGCTCGAGTCGTTTAGGTGCCTCTGTAGGCTCAGATTGTTCGAGCATTTGTTTCCTCATACTGCCGCTTGGCTTGCCGACGACCCGGGCAGCAACCGGCAGGGATTCCTGGAATCCGCGCTAAAGAACACTGACCAGCGCGTTGCGGCGGGCAAACCGGTAACGCCGATGTTTTTGTTTGGGGTATTCCTGTGGGGACCGGTTAGCGAGCGTGCCAATGCGTTGGTCGCAAGCGACGGGCTTTCGGAACCGCAAGCGCTGATCGC
>JAYZJE010000119.1:0-6127 GCA_036164895.1 Pseudomonadota bacterium | reverse complement strand
GATACAACTCACTGGCGCGCTTGAGAACAAAATCCGCGACGTGATCCGAACAAATGCCTCACCCCGGCACGTGCCGGCCAAAATTCTGGCCGTGCCGGACATTCCCCGGACACGCAGCGGCAAACTGGTCGAGTTGGCAGTGCGCGCCGCAGTCTGCGGACACGCGATTAATAGCGAAGACGCGATTGCGAATCCTGAATCCCTCGATTACTTTCGTGATCGATCAGAACTTTCCGTTAATTAGTGCCGTAGGTTGCTCCCTGCTGAGCTAAGTTAACCGACCGAAATCAAGCGGTCATTGGAAGGCATGTGGAGCGCTCGAAATATGCTGTTCCGGCATTAGTTATTTGCCGACTGCGCCGAGAGTGCCCTAAGCCTGCTATTTCGTTGCTCTAATGAATGCGTTATGCCGCATTTCGGCGCCGATCGTCGTCCTTGGACCGTGGCCGGGAATGACCAGCGTGTTTTCATCCAGCGTGTACAGTCGTCGCTGAATCGACTTTTTCAATTGGTTCGTGTTACCACCGGGTAGATCGGTTCGGCCGACCGATCCGAGAAATAGCGTGTCTCCGGCGAGCAGTAATCCCTGGTCGGCAAAATAGAAGCTCATCGACCCGGGCGTATGCCCGGGCGTATGAATGCACAGACCATTGCCACAACGCAGCGATTCCTCGTCGTCCAACCAATGATCGGGATCCGGTGCCGGATTGTATGGGATGCCAAACATGTGGCACTGCGATTCGAGACTATCCCAAAGCCAACGATCATCAGGGTGCAGACAAACGGACGCGCCGGTTAGATTATGTATATCTGCAGCCGCCAGAAAATGATCCAGGTGGGCATGCGTATGCACTAGCGCTTCAATGTTCAGACCAAGAGTTGTGACGACCTCCATGATGCGTTTTGGATCCCCGCCTGGATCAAACACGTAACCCCGGCCGGTCTCGGTGTCTCCAAGCACCGTGCAGTTGCACTGAAGCGGGCCGACAGGAAAACTTTCGTGAATCATGGCCATTGACGTATGTATATGAGGTGGCAAAGTCCGGATGATAACGCCGCTTGGCGCGAACTGCATTGCCCACTGGCGGGCCGTAAGCACTGCCGTCTCTGGTCGACGGCTGGGTTTCGGGTAATATGCCGGATCGACCAGCGCGTCGAATAAGGGGTTTAGCAATGATCCAAACTTCTAAGGGCATTCAGTTGGGTCGCCGAGCAGTGCTCGCCGCTGCTAGCGGTATCGTCGGATGTGCGACCCTACCGGCCCACAGGGGGGGCAGCCACATGAAAACTGAACTCGAGCTAGCGAACGAAAGTCTCGTCAACCGCTTTTGTGCTGATTGGTCGAGCCGCGATGTGAACATACTCGCGAATTACCTCGCCGACGACCTGGTCTATCAGATGTTTGAGGGACGGCCAGATATTATCGGCAGAGAAGAATTCGTTAAACAGCTGGGGCCTTTCCTTAAAAATCTCAAGTCAGTGAACTGGGAGATTTTGCAGTCCTACGTTGTCGGCCCACTAGTTATCAACGAACGGTTAGATCACTTCATCGCACCGAGCGAAGACAGGAGCATGCATTTTCAAATCGCCGGATATTTCCTGGTTCGAGATGGGAAGATTCAGATCTGGAAGGACTACGGCTATCCAGGGGGCATTTCACAGGTTGGTTCCGCCGTAGGTTCAGCCGAAGCTTGAGCTTACGTTGACCGCTTTGGAGTTAGCGGGCAGGTGAATTAGCAGTATCGATATCGAGGACGAACGATGGTAGTAAACGAGACGGCGGCGGTCCTAGAGAAACTGTCAGCAGCGATCGGTTCGGAATACGTGCTGACCGATGAATCGAACCGCGAGTTTTACGCGATGGATGTGTACAATTTCCGGCAGTTGCCATTTGCCGTGGTGCAGCCGGGGACGGTGCAGGAAATCCAGGAAATTGCGAGGATAGCCACGGAGTCCAACCTGGCGCTGGTACCTCGCGGTGGTGGAGCGTCGTATACCGATGCGTATCTGCCAGACCGCGAAGACTCCCTGTTGATCGATACGGGGCGGCTCAAGCACATCGTCGAGATTAATGCCGAGGACATGTATGTCACGGTGGAGCCAGGTGTCACTTGGGCTGAGTTGACCGACGCGCTGGCTGAACAGGGTCTGCGCACTCCGTTCTGGGGACCATTTTCCGGACTTAAGGCTACCGTCGGTGGGTCTACCTCCCAAAACAGCGTCAGCCTTGGATCTGGCACCTATGGCATATCGGCTGATTCGATATTGTCATTTCAAATCGTGTTGGCCAACGGCGAAATTTTGCGCACGGGTTCTGATGCAATAGCCAATGGTCAACCATTTTTCCGCTGGTACGGGCCGGACATGACCGGCCTGTTTACTGGCGACGCCGGCGCACTGGGTATTAAGGCAGCGATTACGCTGCGACTGATCCGCAGGCCCACACAGACGATGGCCTGTTCCTTTGGATTTGAAACTTTCGACACCATGGCGGCTGGTATGATTGCCGCTGCGCGAGAAGGTGTGGCTTCAAACAATTTTGGGTTGGACCCAAAGCTGCAACAGGGCCAGCTCGGCAGCACGAGCACAACCGATGCATTCAACGCTGCTTGGGCCGTGTACAAAACAGCGCGCAACCCATTCGACGGTGCCGTACAACTTGGCAAAATGGCGGCCGCCGGCAAGCGCTTCCTCACGGGATTCGATTTCTCGGCGCATTTCGGCATCGAGGGCTGTAGCCGCGCCGAGGTTGCAGCGAAGCTGGCGGTTGTCCGTAAGGCCGTGTCCGAGCATGGGACCGAAATCGCGAACACGATACCTACCGTACTGATGGCGATGCCCTTTATTCCACTGTATCCGATACTTGGGCCGCGGGGTGAGCGCTGGGTGCCGATGCACGGCATTCTGTCGTTCTCACGAGTGCCGAAGTTTCATGCAGAATTGCGGGACCTGTATAAAACCTTTGCGGACCGAATGCGCGAATGCAAAGTAGTGAAGGCTGGAATGTTCACGACGATCAGTACCAACGGGTTTCTGTATGAACCGGTATTTTATTGGGAAGACGACCGTACTGTTTTTCACAAGCGCTACTTGCCACAGGATTATCTCGATTCCTTACCCGAGTACATGCCTAATCCGGCGGGTCGCGAGCTGGTGTCGGAGATGAAGCAGAAGATTCAGGAGATTTTCAGCTCCGTCGGTGCTGTGCATCTGCAGGTTGGTAAGAGCTATCCATACATGCTACATCGGCACCCCGAGGCCAGTCGAATATTGAAAAACGTCAAGCACAGCCTTGACCCGGATGGTCTAATGAATCCCGGAAGTTTGGGGCTTTGATTGAGCCTATGTCAGCAAGACTGGCGTTGTCTGAACGACGACGAACGTGGCCAGCCTTGATATCTTTGCGGTGACTTTGGTGTATGGGAATGGACACCCGTGCCGGTCACTTGGCATGGCGCGCGGTCAGTTGCCCACTAAATATCGGCAAGGGGCTGAACAGAAATATCTGGAGCCGATGTGCGCGGAATCGGCGGCAGGATAACAGGCAAGCTCCCGGCGGAGACTTTACTGGTGCTGTGGTAGACTCGCGCCGTTATTTTGGCGCGATACAGGCGGTTGAGACAATGATTAGCTTCAAACTCAATGGCAATGAAGTTGATGTAGATGTTCCCGAAGAAATGCCACTATTGTGGGTGTTGCGGGACCATTTGGCGATGACCGGCACCAAATATGGTTGCGGTATTGCGCTCTGTGGCGCCTGCACTGTGCACGTCAACGACACCGCAATGCGTTCCTGCGTGTTACCGGTATCGGCGGTGCAGGGGGCCGAAGTTCGCACGATCGAAGGCCTTGCCGGCGAGGCAGGCCTGCATCCGGTGCAGCAAGCCTGGATCGACGAACAAGTTCCCCAATGTGGTTATTGCCAATCCGGCATGATTATGGCAGTCGCGGCATTGCTGGCTAAGAATTCGGATCCCGATGACGAAACTATTAATCAATCAATTACTAATATATGTCGCTGTGGTACCTACCCTAGGATTCGCCGAGCGATTCATCATGCTGCGGACTTGCAGCAAGATTCTGCTTAGAAAGTTATGCGAACGAAAGGGAAACTAGCATGCTGAGGCGGACCGTGGTCTCAGTCGGTCTGGGGACAATTGGGTTGCTCTTGGCGGCGTGCGATGCTAGCGGACCGGGTTCACCCGGAGCAGAATCAGCCCAACCGGCCGACCCTGCCAAGGTGGAGAAGAGCCTGCAGGAACTGCTTGCATCGGCCGATGTTGACCAGGGAAAACGACTCTACCTCCAATGCAGGGCCTGCCATAGCTTGGAAGAAGGCGGCATCAACAAGGTTGGCCCAAATTTGTATGGATTCTTTGGGGAACCAGCAGGCCAGGTAAGGGGCTTCGTCTACTCCGATGCGTTGAAGGAATCGGGAATCGTTTGGACGCCGGAAACGCTTGATCAGTGGCTGTCGCGGCCCAGCGAGTTTCTTCCCGGGAATCGCATGGTTTTTGTCGGCGTTAGAAGGCCCACGGATCGGGCTAGCCTGATTGCCTACCTGCAGCAGCAAACCGTTGCGGTGCCGTAATCTGCCGTAAGTTAACTCATGCTTCGGTAGCGGCTCGCTTAATATGCATAGCCCAATAGATTGCTTTAGGGCTAGAACCAATCGGTTCCCGGGGGCTTGGTTTTAAGGGGAGTCTTGTAATAGCGTGCTCGGACTGGCGCGGCATTTTGCTGTTCAAGCGAGGCAAGCTTTTCTGCTAAAATCGCGGCCGGCCGGAATCTCTTCCGAAGGCGTGTGTTCCCCATTCATTGACTGGTAATAGATTCACCCAAAATGCTGATCGCAGGGTTTTTGGGGTATTTTCCCCCTGTGACTCAGGTTGGTTACTTGGATGGCGGGCTGCCAAAGTTATTCTTTGAGCGTATTGGAGAAATCGGGATGAATCGAACGGTCGCCCTTTTGGGGCTACTGTCGCTGTTGATCACGTCGACAGTAAATGCAGCTGTCAGCGATGAAGAATTTCAGGATGTTAAAGCGCTGCTGCAGCAGGCGTTGGCACGTATCAAGCAACTGGAAGCAAGCAACGCCCAGACCAACGCAACCGTTGTCGAGCTGGCCAAAAGCAACGTCACGACCGCTGCCGCCATAGTGACGTTGGCAGACGACAACGAACAGGCGATCGCCACGGATAAACAACCCGTATTCTGGGCAAAGCGAATCAGCTGGTCTGGCGACTTTCGATACCGGTACCAGAATGACGACATCGATATTTTTGCTGACGACCGGAACCGGCAGCGCATTCGCGTGCGTTCGGCAATGGTTGCTAAATTGACGGAATCGATTGATACCGTTTTCGGTATTGCGACCGCTGGCGACAGCCCGGTTACGTCGAATCTGACGCTTGGCAACAGCGGTTCCAGTAAGCAGATCAAACTTGATCTTGCCTACTTCGACTGGGAGGCGATTAATAATCTCAATGTTCGTGGGGGCAAGTTTGACATCACGTTCGCGCTGCCCGGTGAGAGCCTTATGCAATGGGATAGTGACTGGCGACCGGAAGGCATGGACGTGGCCTACAAAGGAGAGACGTTTTTCGCCCAGTTTCTTGGAACCTGGCTGGAAAGTGACAGCAATCTGTCTAAGGAGTACGCCTGGATAGTTCAGGCGGGCGCTAAATTCAATCTTGGACCCGCAAGGCTGAAAGTAGGCTTCAGTTACACGGACATCGATGCAGCTGAGCGGGAGTGCTTCTTCAAGCCGGCGGTAGCTGGTAGTTGCTTCGGTAATAACATCGATCCTGCTGCCAATACCTATCTCTTTGATTTTGAGGTTTACGACGTGTTTGCTGAAGTTGGCTTCAATATTGGCAAGGTTCCGATTGCCGCATGGGTGGATTACATCAAAAACAATGATGCTCCGATTTATGATCAGGGTTATCAACTTGGCTTCCAACTTGGCAAGGCCCAGAATCGCGGCAGTTGGCAAATCAAGTACTACTACCAAGATCTCGAGGCCAACGCGACACTAGGGTTGTTGGCAAACTCAGACTTTGGTGGGGGCGGCACCAACGGTAAGGGCAGTTTTGTGCAAGCTGCGTACGCCACTACTGACAAGACG
>JAYZJE010000118.1:0-15397 GCA_036164895.1 Pseudomonadota bacterium | reverse complement strand
GCCGCTTACAAGCACACGGTAGGCCAGCCATTCATGTATCCACGCAACAACCTGGACTACACCAGCAATTTACTCAGGATGTTTTTTGCTGTGCCGGCGGCACGTTACGAAGTGGATCCGCTTGCAGCTGAGGCGCTGGATCTGCTGTTCATTTTGCACGCTGACCACGAGCAAAACTGCTCCACTTCAACGGTACGACTGGCCGGAAGTTCAGGAACTAATCCGTATTCCGCGATCGCGTCGGGCATTGCTGCGTTGTGGGGATCGGCGCACGGTGGCGCAAACGAAGCGGTGCTGAGTATGCTCGAAGAAATTGGTTCAACGAAGAATATTGCCGCCTACGTTGAGCGGGCGAAGGATAAGTCTGATCCGTTCCGTTTAATGGGTTTCGGGCACCGCGTCTACAAAAACTATGACCCGCGCGCGACCATCATTCGGGAGATGTGCCACAAAGTGTTGAAGCAGATGGGGCAGAGCGATACCCCGGTGTTTGACTTGGCCCTGAAATTGGAAGAAATTGCACTGAAAGATGATTACTTTCTGGAAAAGCAGTTGTATCCGAATGTCGATTTCTATTCCGGTATTATCTACCGGGCGCTTGGCATACCGCCATCGATGTACACGGTGATGTTTGCCATTGCGCGTTCCGTAGGCTGGGTAGCACATTGGCAGGAGATGATTGTCGACCCCGAAACTCGCATCGGACGACCGCGACAGCTGTATATTGGCACGCCGCAGCGAGATTACGTTCCGATTAAAAAACGTTAGCCTGGTTTAATTGGGAGCATTGCGGGCGATTGGGGCAGCGCCTCAATGGTTTTTCAAGAGCCGTTCGACCCCACAAAGATTTGCTCGCTGCATAGGCTTGCCATCGATGGGGCTTAGTGGTGCATGACCGTGGAGTCGCTCCGGAAACACTGCGACAATAATCTTGATTCCGGAAAAGTAGAATCGGCAGCCTGGGAAGGCTGTGAGCGAATTCCGACGGAGCCGATACCGGCGTTCGATAAACTGATGCGCGATAGCCTGGCTGTAAAGGTTTTCGCCGACCTCCTCTGCGGCATCACTGAAAAGGTGCAGATCGACGGGTGAGTGCTCGGTTGCGTTCCCGCTCAAAACCGCTCCGACCAGGCGCGGCCTAAATGCCTGTAACTGCCGCATAACTGTTGTCGCGGTTTTGCGCAAACGCAACAGCATTAAGGGATGTTGCTCGGCTCGGAAAATCCGTTGCCGTTCGGCCAGAGCAAGTTCGATTTCCTGGTTAGTCGGCAGCGATCGCCGGCTGCCTGCGCCGAAGCGTTCCGCCGCTTTATTTTTCGCCGCGCGGAAATCCTCGAGCCCGTGCTCTTGGATTAGCCGGGCCGCTTCCTGCGCGACGCTGGCCCGAAAATATTCGGATTTGAAGTTTTGTAGTTTGCTCACTGCAAATTTTCCGCGGGCTTTGCGTGATTGATGTTAAACGGAATCAGAAAAGATATTCGTCGTCGGGTATCGTTTCTTGATCCTTACCATTGCTAGGATCTTCTGGCTGGAGTTTCGGGACATGCCCATCGCGGAAAATCTCGAACATTGCGTCAACGTTACCCGCCGGTGCGATTAGACCGGTCTTGGGCGAAATACGCACTCTGACAATACCTGGGGGCTGTGGCACGGGCGCTTCCGGCAAACCTTCTAGGGCTGTGGCCATGAAATATTTCCAGGCCGGTAGCGCGGTACGACTGCCTTCTTCATTTGCGCCGAGGGAGCGTTCGACATCAAAGCCAACCCAGGCCACCGCGACCAATTCGCGGTTGAAACCACTAAACCAGGCATCACGACGATCGTTGGAAGTTCCGGTCTTGCCTGCCAGATCTTTTCTACCAAGTTCTCGTGCGCGCCGGCCGGTGCCTTCCCGAATTACGTCGCGCATTATGTCGTAAACGATGTATGCATTTTGGGGCGTGACGATACGCACAGCCTGGTTGCGGTCGCTGAAAAACTCCGGTGTTTCCGCCTGATCCGGGCGCCAATCGGTGGCTAGTTTCTTCATTGCTGCCGTGTTTGAGTAGCTGGGGATCTCGGCGTCGAGTGGCGGCAACGACGAGGGCTGCGCCTCATCCGGCGGGTCAGTCAATTCCTCGTCGGCTATTTCCGGTGCCACAGATTCTTGGGGTAGCAGATGCGCAAGCGCAGAGATGTCCGGGGCCGATTGTTCTCGTGAGTCAAACCATCCTGCCTGACATTTGTCGCACACGTAGGGAGGATTTTGTTGAAAAACGATGCGGCCGTTCAATTCCTCGATGCGTTCGATAAGATAGTGGTTGATGCGATGGCCACCGTTGGCTAAAGCCGCAAATCCAGCCGCCATGTCCAAAGGTGATGCGCCGCCGCTGCCTAGGGCTAGTGACGGATCGCGCGGCAGTGCCGTGTTGGGGAAGCCAAAGGGCTTGATGTGTTCGAGTGCATTGTCGACCCCGGTTTCCAACAGTACGCGCACGGAAACTAGATTCATGGAGCGTACAAGGCCCTCCCGGAGTCGTGTCGGCCCATAGAAGCGGCGCGAATAATTTTCCGGTCGCCAAGTATCTTCCAGCGTCGGATCGTCAAACACCACCGGTGCATCGTTGACAATCGTCGCCGCCGTAAACCCATTCTCAAGCGCCGCCGAATAGATAAACGGTTTGAACGATGACCCCGGTTGGCGCTTGGACTGCGTGGCCCGGTTATATTTGCTGGCATAGAATTCAAAACCGCCGGTGAGCGCAACGATGGCGCCGTCCTGTGGATCCAGTGCCACCAATGCGCCCTGCACCTCGGGCATTTGGGCCAGCCGCCAGCCCTGGTCGGCAGTATTCAGCAGGTAAACGATGTCGCCAGGGCTCATCACTTCATGGGCCGAGGACGGCGGAGCGGATACGGTGTTGTCGTCGATAAATCGACGCCAAGCAAGTCCTTTCCACGGCACTTGCACGCGGCCGGCATCCCTTATATAGATGAGTGAGGAGGCATTGGACGTTTCGTCCTCGAAAGATGCCCCCGTAGTTCCTATCGCAGATTCACCGAAGGTATTTTCCGTCAGGCTAATGACAATTCCCAGATGCAGATCCCGGTAGTCCGGATACTCATCAAGATATGTCTGCATCGCCTGATCCCGGTCAACCAGGCCGGACGCGATTGACGCCCATTCGGGCGCTGCAATCTCTAGCAGGTCGCTGGCCGGTTCGAACTCCACCGTTGAAACATCGTTGCCAGCATCGAGATCGTCGGCATTGGGTGTGACACCTGTGCCGAGGATCTCATTCAGTGATAGACGCGCGACCGGGCCGCGATACCCGTGGCGGCGGTCGTACTCGAGCAGCGCCACGTGTATCGCCTTGTCAGCGTTGTCCTGCAGCCGGCTATCGATTGTTGTTACTACCTTGTAGCCTTTGGTGTATGCGCTCAGCCCATAGCGCCGGATCATCTCGCGACGTACCATCTCGGCGACGTACGGGGCCTGCAGGTCAACCTTTGGTCCATACAGGCGAGATTCCATTGGCGTTGCCATCGCAACTTCGAACTCAGTTCGATCGATGAAATCCAGTTCTAACATCCGGCGCAGCACATAAGCGCGGCGTTCTCGGGCCGCCACCGGGTTGGAAACAGGGTTATAACGCGATGGTGCCGCAGGCAGGCCAGCAATGGCTGCTGCCTGGGCAATGCTGACTTGATCCAACGATTTGCCAAAATAAACTTCCGCCGCTGAGGCGACGCCGTAGGCTCGTTGGCCTAGGAAAATCGCATTTAGGTATAGCGCGAGAATTTCCTGCTTGCTGAATTCACTCTCGAACCGGATGGCGAGGATCAATTCCTTGGCTTTGCGAAGGAAGGTGCGATCACGGGTTAAGAAGTACTCGCGAGCTAGCTGCTGCGTGATGGTGCTGCCGCCTTGACTGCGAGAACCGGTGAGCAGTAGATTGACGCCGGCACGGACGATGCCCTGGTAGTCGAACCCGGGGTGCACAAAGAAACGGTCATCCTCGGCCGCCAGAAAAGCGTTAACCACAGACTTCGGAATATCATCGAATTGAATCGGCGTGCGGCGCTTTTCCCCCAATTGCGCGACCAACCGCCCATCGCGAGAATAGACTCGCAGGGGAATTTCCTGCTTATTAACCCGCTCCTGTATATCGTCCTGCAGCCCAGGCAGCAGGTAATAATAGGCGGCCAGCCCGGTCGCTGCGGTTCCGATAGCGAGCGTTGCCAGAGCCGCCGCTAGTATTGGAATGTGTCGAATTAGAAACTTCCTCATGAACCCTGACCCAGTCCATCGTCTTGCGAGGGTCGGTTATGCATATTACGCGGGATTTTTCAGCAAGCCCACCCAAAGGTGATGCCACAGAACACCGGTCCAAGGGGCACCAAGCGGTTCACGACAAACAAAGGGCGTTCGTCTATCCTTATGCGTCGCGATGTAGCTCGTTTAATGGATAAAAAGGGACTACGTTCGTCGTGGATGCTAATACGGCTCGAAGCTCCGACTCGGCAGCTCTCACGGCCACAACGCCTGGTCCTAGCGCAGACACCGCCACCGGAATCACCACCGTTTATTTTATCGCGAGCAACGACTAACGTTAAATCCAAAGGGAATTACCGGACCTCCTCGGCCCCCCGTTGAGTTTGTCAGTCACTGAGTTTAAACAGGCCGCAAGGCAGCGCCGAGGGGGTTTCTTGTACCCGCGTATTCGCCAGTGTTTTGAACCCCCTCGGTAGATTAGTTGTTCGCGAGTTGGGCGCGTTCCGGGCATACTTCTGTAGGCCATGTCTTCTTGCTCAAGCATTTTTCTCGTCGGCCCGATGGGTTCCGGAAAGTCTGCCGTGGGGCGGCGGCTGGCCCGGGGTCTTCGGCTCGGTTTCTTCGACAGCGATGAGGAGATCGAGTCACGCACGGGCGTGGACATTCCATTCATCTTTGAGAAAGAAGGTGAAGCCGGGTTCCGGCGGAGGGAGCAGCTGGTGATTAATGAGTTGACGGCACTCAATGACATAGTGCTCGCAACCGGCGGCGGTTCAGTGCAGGATCCGGACAATCGTGCTTGGATTGCGTCACGCGGGACAGTGATATATCTGCATGCCTCAGTGGATCAGCAGCTTGCACGGACACGTAAGGGTCGGGAACGCCCACTGCTGCAATCGGGTGATCCGCGAGAAACGCTCGAGGCATTAATGACGGTTCGCGATCCGCTGTATCGGAAAATTGCAGACATCATTGTAGAAACCGACAACCGCCAAGTGCACGCTATCGCCAGGGAGATCGAAGTCAGACTGGCTCGTCTGGAGGGTGGTGAATCATGATTACGCTGACAGTTGAACTTGGGGTGCGCAGCTACCCAATCGTCATCGGGAGCGACCTGCTCGGCAGCAGCGGTCTGTTCGATCCATATTTGGCTGGACGCGACGTGCTGATCGTTACGAACGAGATTGTTGCGCCGCTGTATCTTGCCCCGCTGCAGAAGCTGCTTCCCGATTGCCAGGTTAATACTATCGCATTACCCGACGGTGAGCTGACTAAAACCCTGGAGACCGTCAATAAGGTGTTCGATGCGCTGGTTGCGCACAGTTACGGACGTGACTGCGTTCTGTTAACGTTGGGTGGCGGTGTTGTCGGCGATATTGGTGGCTTCGCGGCCGCGAGTTACCAGCGTGGCGTCGACTACCTGCAGGTGCCGACGACATTATTGGCACAGGTCGATTCGTCCGTCGGCGGTAAAACCGGGGTGAACCACCCGGGCGGTAAAAATCTAATCGGTGCATTCCACCAGCCATGCTGTATTGTGTCCGATACCAGCACGCTAAAGACCTTGGCCGACCGGGAGTTGAATGCCGGGCTGGCGGAAGTCGTTAAGTATGGCCTAATTGCTGATGCCGAATTGCTCACCTGGCTCGAAAGCGAAGCGGACGCGTTGCTTCAGCGGGATCCCGATCATCTGAATCATATAGTGCGTCGCTGCTGCGAAATCAAGGCGGCGATCGTTGCCGCCGATGAACGTGACCACGGTCAGCGGGCGCTGCTGAATCTGGGGCATACCTTCGGGCACGCGATTGAGCGTTGTGCCGGCTACGGTGAGTGGTTGCATGGTGAGGCCGTGGCCGCTGGAATGATGATGGCTGCGGCGTTCTCAGAGCGACTCGGCCGTATCGAAGCATTGGACACCAAGCGGGTCAGAAATCTACTCTCAAAATTGCGCCTTCCCGTCCATCCGCCCAAAGTCGATCCCTACGAGTTTCTTGCGGTCATGGGGCTGGACAAAAAAGTTTCCGACCACACCATTCACTTGGTACTACTGGACGCGCTAGGGGTGGCTTGTGTCACTGCCGATTATCCGTCGCACGAGTTGGTCGATTTTCTGAGCGCACAGCTCATTCGCTGAGGTGCCCACTAACGTGTCTACTATCGTTAGCCCTGGTAACGCCGGTCTCGCGCCCTATGCGGCCGCGGAAAACCGGAGCACTGGTCGGCGTTACCCGGAACCACAGCACAGCTATCGTGGCGAATTCCAGCGCGACCGTGACCGCATTATTCATTCCACTGCATTTCGCAGGCTGGTTTATAAGACTCAGGTCTTCGTTAATCACGAGGGAGATCATTACCGCACGCGGCTGACGCATTCTCTGGAGGTGACGCAAATTGCACGGACGGTTGCGCGTTCACTCGAGCTCAACGAACAGCTCATTGAGGCTATCTGCCTGGCTCACGACCTCGGGCATACACCATTTGGCCACGCTGGGCAGGACGCTTTAAACGGTTGCATGCAGGCTTTCGGTGGATTCGAGCACAATCTGCAGTCACTGCGGGTGGTTGACGAGCTGGAAGAAAAGTACGCATCGTTTCCCGGGCTAAACCTGACGTTTGAGACTCGGGAAGGAATATTGAAACACTGCTCCAAAAAGAATGCGCTATTGCTGGGCGACCTTGGGCTGCGTTTCATTGACCGAAAGCAACCTGGGCTGGAGGTGCAACTAGCGAATCTGGCAGATGAGGTTGCCTACAACCATCACGACGTCGATGATGGTTTGCGGGCCGGACTGCTGACAGTCGATGAACTGTCTGAGTTGACATTGTTTCGCGTGCAATACGAGCGGGTAAAGGCAATTCACCCCAAAATCACGCGCCGTGCACTGATTAATGAAACGGTACGTGGAATGATCAATGTAATTGTGACCGACCTGCTCGATACCACTCGACAGCGTTTAGCGGACTCGCGGCCAGAAAACATTGATGCCGTGCGTGAACACAACGGCCCACTGGTCAGGTTCAGCAAGCAAACTGGCAGTGAGCATCAGCAGCTGAAACGGTTTCTGCGCCGCAGTCTTTATCGGCACGAGAAAGTGCAGCAAATGACTCGCAAGGCTGAAGAAATCGTCACGGCACTGTTTGAAACTTACATGGAAAACCTGGCTGCGTTGCCGGCCGGGCATGCGAATAAGGTAGAACGCTGCCAGGCAGAAAACGGGGCAGCCGGGAGTGCGCGTGCCATAGCTGATTACATTGCCGGCATGACCGACCGCTATGCCATCTCGGCATACCAGCGCTTGGTCGGTTCCGCTGACCCGATGTAAAACCTACGCTTACTAAGCCGGCCAGGTGCTAGAATACCGCCGGTCAGGCAATACGTGTACACACGGTGGCAGCTGAACCTATTTCACTCTCCGAACGTCTGATTTTCGCACTGGATCTTCCAGATCCCAGTAGTGCGCGAAAAATGGTGGAGCAATTGGGTGATGCCGTGCATTTCTATAAGCTTGGCCTTCAACTAGCTATGTCGGGCGGTTACTTTGAGTTGCTTGACTGGCTCGCGGGCCAAGGCAAGCGGATTTTTGTCGACCTAAAATTTTTCGACGTACCCGCAACTGTCGCTGCGGCAGTTCGTAACCTCAACAATCGTGGTGTGGCATTCACGACAGTGCACGGCAACCAAAGCATTATGGAAGCGGCAGGTGCGGTAAAAGGCGACGTGAAAATTCTTGCCGTGACCGCCCTGACTAGCCTTGATCGTGGTGACCTAGATGATCTGGGCTTTGACTGTGACGTGCGTGACTTGGTGGTGTCGCGCGCCCGCCGCGCGATGGAAGCTGGTTGTGATGGAGTCATTGCATCGGGTCTGGAGCTTTTCGCACTGCGCCAGGCCGTGGATGACCGTTTGCTGGTTATTACACCTGGCATCCGCCCGGTCGATAACCGGGCCGAAGATGATCAGAAGCGCGTGGTTACGGTTGAACAAGCATTTGCGGATGGCGCGGACTATATTGTTGTCGGCCGCCCGATTCGCAACGCTCCCGATCCCCGCAAGGTGGCGCAATCAATTCAGGCAACCATCGTGGAGGCGTTCGCCGACCGCCCACGGTAAATATTTATCGGCTCAATGCTTTTCGCTGCCGCTCGCAACACCGGTTGAGGCGGATTTCAAAACGTCTGCAACCAGCACGGCCCATGCGTTTTCCAGCAGGAGCGGTTGTCCTTTTTGGTTTGGATGAATATTGTCGGTCTGCATCATATCGGGTTCTAGGGCAACTCCAGCAAGGAAAAAGTCAATCAGAGCAGTTTCGTATTCTGCTGCCAGATCCGGGTACACGGCAGCAAATTCCTCGGCATAGTCGGCGCCGTAGTTTGGTGGAATTCGCATGCCAGCTAGCACGACTTGAGCGCCGGTTTCCTGAACTGCCTCGATCATCGCCGCAAGGTTGTTTTTCATGACAAATATCGGCGTTCCCCGCAGGCCATCGTTACCTCCAAGCTCGATTAGCACTATATCGGGTTGATGTAATTCAAGCGCTCGGGGCAGGCGCGTTAAGCCGCCGGTCGTCGTATCCCCGCTTATGCTGGCATTGATCACCCGATAACCGTAATCTTGCTGTGCGAGCCGATTTTGCAATAGCGATATCCAGCCGTCTTCGAGGTCGATTCCGTAGCCGGCACTCAGGCTATCGCCAATAACCAGCAAAGTTCTGGTGACGCTGTCCGCGGACACTAACTGCCACGCGACGGTTAGAAGCAGGAACAAAACTATTTTGGATGATCGAGAACGCATAGCTGAAGATTGTGTATTGCGCACAGCAGGTTTGAGTAAGCAGGTTAGCAGCCCTGAGGGTCCATTGACCATACTCGACAGCGTCGACCTGGCGGTGAAACGTGGAGAGACCGTGGCAGTCGTGGGTCCGTCGGGCGCTGGCAAAACCACCCTGCTGGCGTTGCTCGCGGGTTTAGATCATTTAACGTCCGGAAGTGTTTGGCTGTGCGGCGTGGACTTGGGCACTCTCGATGAGGACGGTCGCGCATCGCTGCGGGGACGTCATGTCGGCTTTGTGTTTCAGTCTTTCCACCTAGTGCCGTCGCTTACCGCGCAGGAAAATGTCATGCTGCCTCTCGAACTTAGTGGCACAGGTGATGCTGCCAGCCGGGCCCGGGAAGCGCTAGACAGTGTAGGGCTAGCAGAAAGAAATTCGCATTACCCTCGACAGTTATCTGGCGGCGAAAAGCAGCGGGTTGCGATTGCGCGAGCATTTGTTACCAATCCATCGGTATTGTTCGCTGACGAGCCGACCGGCAATCTCGACACTCGCAGTGGTGAAAGGGTTGGCACGCTGCTATTCGATATGAACAACAAATATGGAACGACGCTGGTTCTGGTGACGCACGATAAAGAGCTGGCGAGCCGTTGCGAGCGCATCATCGAAATTGATTCCGGACGGCTGGTCGGATGACTTATTGGCAGTTTGCATTGCGCAGTTTGTTTCGTGATCTAAGGGCTGGCGAACTTACGGTCCTAGTGTTGGCGATGGTTGTCGCAGTCGCCTCGATGACCGCCGTCGATTTTTTTACCGACCGTGTTGGGCGGGCTATTAAAGCACAGGCTTCTGCTACCTTGGCGGCAGATATCGTTATCCAGTCGCCAAATCCAATCGATCCGGCCTATCTTGACGAAGCACGGGCGCTTGGCTTGGATACGGCAGAAGTTCTCGGGTTTCCCTCCGTCGTTCGTTCGGGCCCAGACAATAGTCTTGCCATGATAAGCGCCGCGTCGAGTGGTTATCCATTAAGAGGTCGGTTACTGGTTTCCGACGAACTGTTCGGCACGACGCGAGAAACCCGCGACATTCCCGCAGTAGGTACCGCGTGGGCAGAGCCAGGGTTGCTCGCCCGGCTGGGGGTAAATGTTGGGGCCAAGGTTAAGGTCGGAGCGCTGAATCTCAACATTGCACGTGTGCTGGAATTTCGCCCGGATCAGAACGTCGGCGGTTTTCTGAACCTGCAGCCTGCTTTGCTGGTAAACCTATCCGACGTGCCGGCGATGGAAGTCGTGCAAGTTGGCAGCCGCGTAAGCTATCGTCAGTTGTACGGGGGCAATGAGGCCGGGCTGAAGGAATTCCGCGCGCAGGTAACAGGTAGGCTCAGCCGCGATCAGCGCATCCGCGATTTGGGTGATGCCGGTGAACAGATCACCGCAGCAATCGACCGGGCCCAACGGTTCCTGACACTGGCCTCGCTTGTGACGCTTATCCTGGCAGCCGTAGCCACGGCCATGGCTGCACGTCACTACGCCCTGCGCCACCTGGATACCGTTGCATTGCTCAAAAGCCTCGGTGCCACACAGCGGTTTATTCAAGGCGGCACCTTGGTACAGCTAATCATTATTACGTTGGGGGCTACTTTAATCGGAACTGCGATAGGATTTTCCGCGCAATTTTTGCTAGCTGCCATCTTGGCGGATTTCATGCGCTTCGAGTTACCGACAGCATCGTTATGGGCAGGAGCACTGGGCTTGGTGACAGCGGCCGTGATTGCCATCGGGTTTGCTGTGCCTCATTTGTTCCAGCTCAAGACCACTCCGCCGCTGCGCGTGTTGCGCCATGACCTCGCTGCACCCCCGCTCCGCGCCGGACTGGTTTACGGGGTAGCAATTGGGGCACTGGTAGTGATGATTTACGTAATTGTGCGTGATTTTCGCTTGCTGGCGCTAATTGTCGTTGGTTTGGTCGGGACCACGATGGCGGCTGTGATTGCAGGCTGGTGCCTAGTCCGTGCGTTGACGCGATTCCGCGGGGCGGCCGGCGTCGCGTGGCGTTATGGTCTCGCGAACGTGTCGCGGCGTGGTCGCGAGAGTGTCGTGCAGATCGTCGCCTTCGGTCTCGGACTGATGGTGTTGTTGTTGCTATCGGTGGTGCGAAACGATTTACTGCAAGAATGGCAGCGGACGCTGCCGCAGGACGCGCCGAATTATTTTATGATCAACATTCGGCCGGAGTCCTGGCTCGGGATTAGCGCGCTGTTAGAGCGGGAATTAGGAACTAGCCCGGATTTTCTGCCACTGATCCGTGGGCGGATGACCCGAATCAACAATCAGCCGATAGAGGATATTGAATTTACTAATCCGCGTGGCCGGAGTTTTGGCCGTCGCGAAATGAATCTGACCTGGGCCGCTACTTTGCCAGAAAGCAATCGTGTTCGTGCCGGTCGATGGTGGGGCCCAGATTATGATGGGCCTCTGCAAATATCCCTTGATGAAGATGTTGCTCGGGATATGGGTGTGAAGCTTGGTGACAAGGTCACGTTCGATGTTGGCGGCGAGGAGTTCACAGCGCCGCTAACCAGTTTACGCTTTATCGAATGGGATTCTTTTGCGCCAAATTTTTACTTTGTGTTGTCCCCGGGCGAAGTTGGTTCGTTGCCGCAGACTTATCTATCGAGTGTCTACGTGCCAATAGAGCGCCGTCAGGTATTGAATCAACTGCTACAGAAATATCCGGGTATAACATTGTTGGATCTGGAAGTGGTTCTCGCGCAGGTTCGCTCCGTTGTTGATAAGGCATCTCTTGCTGTGCAATACGTTTTTCTGTTTACGCTTCTGGCTGGGTTGGTCGTGTTGCTTGCCGCAATCCAGATCACTCGCGATGAGCGCCGCTTTGAAAGTGCGCTTCTTCATACACTCGGAGCGCGTCGAAGTAAAATCCTGCAGGGCATTGCGGTCGAGTTTATTGCATTAGGTAGCTTGGCCGGATTGCTCGCGGCGCTAGGCGCAACTGCCGTTGGTTGGGTACTTGCCGAAAATCTCTTTGACCTCGATTACCGGATAGATCCGTTGCTATGGGTCATAGGGTTTCTGGTGGGCGCTGTGATTGTCGGTCTTACTGGAACATTGGCCACACGGAAGGCGGTCAACGAACCGCCAGTACTGGTACTCAGAAAGGGCTAGGGCTTAGGTGATCGTTCGGTCCGTTTAAGGTAAGTGCGCACGCTGGGCTCCCTGCGGTTGCGCTAGGGCATCGACTGGGTACCCTCGGGATGTGACTGGAAGAGGTTGGAGCGAAGTCAATTAGCGACAACCCGAGCCGGTACCATCCCGCCAGTAGCAATCCTAAACTCAGAGTTTCATTCAGGAAAACTAACGTTTTTTAGCAAACGTAGTTGCGCGCTTCGCCGTTCTCGAACGCAACAATGTTGGCAAGCATTTCGTTCAGGGCGCGCTGCCGCGATTCTCTGGCGGCCCAAGCGATATGCGGCGTAACGATTAGGTTGTCCAGCTGTGCCTCGATTAAGGGATCCCCGTCTACCAGCGGTTCTTGGTCCAGAACATCGATACCGGCGCCGGCGATCCGACCATCCCGCAATGCATCGATGAGCGCCAGCGAATTCACGAGCCCACCCCTGGCAGTATTGATCAGCAATGCGTCGGTGCGCATTGATCTCAGCGCCTGCACGTCGATCAGATGGCGAGTCTGGTCATTCAGGGGGCAGTGCAAACTGATGATATCCGCTACATTTAGCAGTTCGGAGAATGGCAGCCGTCGAATATCTGCGACCGCGTCGCCGTTATTTCGCGGCTGGGTTGCGTGATAGGGTAATTCTGCTGCGGCTACCGTCATGCCGAAGGTTTGCGCCGCGCTGGCAACTCCCTTACCTAGTGACCCGAGGCCGACGATGCCGATAGTCTTGCCAGTGAGTTCGCGGATTGGAAAATCGAGCAGACAAAATTGCGGGCTATCCGACCACGCGCCCTGGTTCAGCAGCGTACGGTACTCATTCAGATGGTGGGTTAGAGCCAAAATCAATGCAAACACATGTTGGACTACTGAAGGCGTGCAATAATCGCGGATGTTGCATACGGCGATGCCGCGTTGCCGGGCACTATCCAGTGCGATGTTGTCGGTGCCGGTCGCGGCAAGGCAAATCAGCTTCAATCTGTTAGCCGCGGCCAACGCTGCATCGTCCAGCGGCACTTTGTTGACCATTACAACCTCGGCTTCGCAAATACGTTTGTGCAGCTGTTTGTCATTTGTACTTGGAAAGGTTGTGAGATCCGGCAGCAACTGGTTAAGGTCAGATAGATCGAGGTCTCCGGGCCCAAGTGAGTCAAAATCGAGGAATACGGTGTTCATTTCGCCGGTACGGGTATCGTTTTCATTGACGTTGTGATTAACCTGAGTGCAGCCCACGGGCGATGCCATTGACGCTGGCTAGCAACGCGTTAAGGAGTTGCTCATCGTCCCGATCTGCGGCACGCCAGCGCTGCAGCAGATCCACTTGTAGCAAGCTCATTGGATCGACATAAGGATTGCGTAGGCGAATCGAGCGACGCAGAGTAGAGTTGAACTTGAGTAATTCCTTCTGTTGCTTGACGGCCAATAAGGTAGATACTGACCGATTGAACTCCGTTTCGATCAGTGGGAAATATAAGTCGTGCAGTTCTCCAGCTAGCGACGAATAACGTCGTGCAATGCCCAGATCTGCGATGGCCAGCGCCGTTTCGGCGTCTTCGAGCATGCGCTGAAAAAACGCCCAGGAACAATTCATTTCTATTAGGGGGTCCGCACCGTAGGTATCGACTGCGGCGGTCAAGCCGGCGCCAAGCCCATACCACGATGGCAGTAGATACCTGCTCAGTGTCCATGCAAACGTCCAGGGTAAAGTATGGGTGTTGCCTGCGAGATAGTCCTGATTAGGCCGGTCGGACTGGCGCCCTATACGCATATGCTCAATCAGATCAATCGGTGTGGCTTGTCTGAAGTAATCCGGAAATCCGTCCGATTCGAATACGAGGTTCTTATACGCGTCACGGCTGGTGACCGCGATTAAGTTCATGATCGTCGTCCATTCCTCGTTTTCTTTAGGCGCGTCTTTACGAGGCAGCGCGGTCGCAATCGCAACAGCACTGAAAGCTTGTTCCAATGATCGGGATGCAATGCCGCGCAGGCCGAACCGTTCGTTAACGACTTCGCCGTGTTCAGTGGCACGCAGTCGTCCGCCCACCGTGCCCTCGGCCTGCCCCCCACGAGCAGCCGCGCCGCTGCGACCGTGAACTACCGTGTATTGGAGGTTTTCCCGGTCGAACAGTTCGACCAGCTTTGTTTGTGCCCATTGGAGGCCCCAGCGTGCTGAAGCAAAGCTGCCATCGGCACTGTACTCGGAGTTGCCGACCATGACGCTCTGTTTATCTTCACGCGCCTTAAGGTGTTGCCGATAGGCTGGATTGCTGAGTATCTCCTGCATGATTCTGGGAGCTTGGGTAAGTTGATTAACTTTGTCGAACATTGGCGCAATGTCGATTGCAATCGTGCCGTCGCGGCTGCGTAAGTCACACCAGCCTGCCAACAGAATGACTGCCAGCGCATCCTCAACGCCGCGGAATTTACTGACGACAAATGGCCCGATGGCGCGTCGGCCATACTTGCGCTGGCAAAACGCAATAGACTGATAGACAGACAACATCCGTTTGCTTTCGTTATCGAGATGGGGCGCAGCCGACTCATTTCTATCCAGAGCCTGGCTGATGCGCTTAACTCGATATTCTGCGGATTGATTGGCCCAGTCGGTTTCACCTAGACTTTGTCCGACAACACGCTGCAATTCATCGGCGTTCTCGTGGATATCCAGCGTCAAAAAGTAAAAACCGAAGGTATCGGCTCGCCGAATCAATCGTTTTACCGCCAATAGGCCAGCGTTTGCGCCGTGGTGCGCTTCCAGGCTGTCGGCGATCAATTCCAGATCCGTTATGAATTGATCTACCGACTCATACGGGTATACGTCATCGTCATAGGTGGATTGCAGTCGCTCTGCCATAAGCCTTAACAATATCCGGTAAGGCATGCGTTGGTGACGGCTGGGGATAGATCCGCGAGTGTTCGGAAACTGACCGCTATATTCTCCAATGCGAGCGTCAATTTTTTGATCGTAGTCGACGCGATTGGAGCTTTGGCTAAGCTTCTCCGCCAACGCTAGGCATTCGCGGTAATAAAGTTCCAGAATCAAAGAACGCTGGCGTGAGACCGTTTCGCGGATGATTCGTGCACTGGTTTCCGGGTCGTCCGCTAGGTCTCCTCCAACCCAGGAACCGAATCGCACGAGCGTTGGTAGTCGCAGCCGATCGGCTGCGCTTCCATAGGC
>JAYZJE010000117.1:0-4958 GCA_036164895.1 Pseudomonadota bacterium | reverse complement strand
GCAGCAGAAGGTAGAGAGTGACTCAATTGCCGACCAGATTGCGTATTGGCAAGAACAGTTTAATGATGGTCCGCCAGTTCTAGAGCTGCCGACCGACAAGCCCCGCCCGGCGGTGCAGAGCCCCTGCGGTGCGAAGCGCTCCCTCACAATTCCGGCGGTACTGTGCGAACAGCTGAGACGGCTGGGCGGCGATGAGCGGGCAACTTTATTTATGGTCGTATTAGCAGCGTTCAAAACGCTGCTTCACCGATATACCGGCCAGGAACGAATTGCCGTCGGAACACCGGTTTCGATGCGTACCCGCTCGGAATTGAGCTTGGTTATTGGTCTTCTCGTGAACACGCTGGTACTCCCAACGGCCATTTCCGGAGGTTTAAGCTTCCGTGAACTGTTACGCCGAGTACGAAAAACGGTAATCAACGGATTCACACACCCGGACGTGCCTTTCGAACGGCTGGTCAGCCTCGTGCACCCAGGCCGAGACCTGAGCCACAACCCTTTGTTTCAGGTCATGCTGCAGATTTCAAGCTTACCTACTTTGCGAATTGCAGGCCTGACCGCTAAGCCATTTGAGTTTGCCACTGGGAACTCTCAATACGATCTTTCTTTCCATCTTTACGAGACAGATGGGGGTCTCGAGGGTTACATCGAGTATGACACGGATCTATTCACCGTAGACAGAATTGATCGGATGGTAGGGCACTTCGAAACACTGCTGCACGGCGCGATCGCCGCTCCTGACTGCGCTCTGGCTAAATTACCGTTGCTTACCGATAACGAACAACAGCAGCAACTTATCGCCTGGAATGACACGTCTTTCAGCGTTTCCGCAAGTGAGACTATACATGGGCTGTTCGAAGCGCGTGTCGGTCTCAACCCAGATGCAATCGCAGTCCGAGATGGTGACTTTTCTGTAACCTTCTCCGAACTCAATAAACGATCAAACCGTTTAGCAAACCACCTTATAAGTAAAGGTGCGGGACCGGATGTAATCGTTGGCATCTGTGCCACACGTTCGGCTGATGCACTAGCCGGTCTTCTTGGCATTCTCAAATCCGGCAGCGCTTACCTGCCTCTGGACCCGTCCTATCCGGTTAATCGGCTTAGTTTCATGCTAGAGGATTCCAAGGCAGCATTGCTGGTGATCGAAGAGAAGCTTCTCAATTTGCTTCCCGAGCTGCGGGTTCCGAAAATCCTTCTGGGCTATGATGATGTTTCACAATCACCTCGGTCCGATCTGAATCCATTGGTGCAGTTGCCTACTAATGCTCCTGCATACATTATCTATACGTCCGGATCCACTGGAATCCCCAAGGGGGTCGTTGGCCTACATCGAGGAGCTGTTAATCGCTGTCATTGGATGTGGGAGGCATATCCCTTTGACGTCGGAGAGGTCTGTGCCCAGAAGACAGCACTCAGCTTTGTTGATCACGTGTGGGAGGTATTTGGCCCATTACTTAAGGGGGTACCATTATCGGTGATTCGTGACGAGGTGCTCCAAGAACCTGCTAAGTTCGTGGAATGCATGCGTCAGGAAAAGATTACCCGGCTTGTACTGGTGCCGTCGCTTTTGCGCGCCGTACTCGATCTCGATGTTGAATTGGGGGATCGGCTTTCTGAGTTAAAAATATGCGTTACGAGTGGGGAAGTTTTACCGATTGATTTAGCGGAGCGTTTTCTTGCTGCACTGCCCAGAGTAAAACTTCTTAATCTCTATGGATCGTCCGAAGTCGCAGCAGACGTAACAGCACACGAAGTCACTGGTCTCGATCTCACGACTGGAACCATTCCAATTGGACGTCCAATCTTTAACACTAAGCTATACGTGCTCGATTCAAACCGCCAACCTCTGCCCGTTGGTATACCTGGGGAACTCTATGTCGGCGGCGCCCAGTTAGCGAGCGGCTATCTGCATCGCCCGGAACTCACCAAAAGTCACTTCATCAATAATCCGTTTGATAATAGCGGAAACTCTCGGCTCTATAGGACAGGCGACCTCGCATACTATCAAGCTGACGGCAGCTTGAACTATCTTGGCCGCGGCGATCAGCAGATAAAGGTGCGTGGATACCGCATTGAGCTCGCCGAAATTGAGTACGTACTGACGCAGCATCCGGCGATACGTGAAGCCGTGGTTACAACTCGTGAGAATGTACCGGGAGATAATCGAATCGTAGCCTATTATATCCCCCGACAACAAACGCCTGTGAGCGCGACGAGTTTAAGCAATTTTCTTAGAGAAAAATTACCCGCTTACATGCTGCCAGCAACGTTCGTCCGGGTGGACTCCTGGCCGCTGACCCCTAACAACAAAATCGATCGCACCGCATTGACGGTACTAGATAGAGGACGTTATGCTGGCCGGTCATTTGCCAAGCCACAGAGTGAGCTGGAAAAAGACATCGCTGCGATCTGGCAGCAATTGCTGCAAATCGACAAAGTTGGTATTGATGATAACTTCTTTGATCTGGGTGGACACTCATTACTTTTGGTAAAACTTCAAAGCCACCTGGCGCCACTGTTTAATAAAGAATTGCCACTTATTGAGATATTTCGATATCCAACCATACGAATGCTAGCTAAATACTTTTCAGGCACAACAGAAAATATTCCCTCAGTCATTTCTCACGTCAGAAAGAGAGCCGGAAGCCAAAAAAGATCATTAGCAAGGTTTAAGCGAGCTGCTACCCTACGCAAAGGTTCTGTATGAGCGATCTTGTTGAAAAAATTGCGATAATTAGTCTGGCAGGACGTTTCCCCGGCGCCAATACCGTCGATAAACTCTGGCAGAAGCTAAGAAATGGAGAGGAGCTGATAACAAGATTTACAGATGATGAACTACGGGCTCAAGGAGTCCCTCAATCTGAGTTAGACAATCCACACTATGTGAAAGCCGGATCCGTTCTCGAAGACATCGAGATGTTCGATGCCGCATTCTTTGGTTTCACTCCTCGCGAGGCAAAACTGACCGATCCGCAGCATCGATTGTTTCTTGAATTGGCATGGCAAGCGGTAGAAAGTGCTGGATACGATCCTGGGCGCTATGAGGGTTTGATTAGCGTGTTTGCTGGCGCCAGCATGACCTCGTACCTGCGCGATTTCCCCTCCGAGTCTGGCACGTTAGACCCCGTGGACGGGCTTCAGAAAGCGATTGGAAACAATCGGGATTATCTCACGACATCGGTTTCTTATCGTCTCAATCTGAAAGGACCCAGCTATACGATCCAAACAGCGTGTTCTACTTCTTTGGTTGCCGTTCATCTAGCTTGCGAGAATTTACAAACCTATCAGAGTGACATAGCGTTGGCAGGCGGCGTCAGTATCCACTTGCCACAAAAAAGAGGGTATCGCTACCAAGAAGGGATGACACTTTCCCCGGATGGTCACTGCCGAGCTTTTGATGCAAAGGGCAAGGGAACTATTTGGGGGCAAGGGCTAGGGGTTGTCGTTCTGAAGCGGCTTTCTGAAGCATTAAAGGATGGCGACACAATTCACGCTGTCATCAGAGGTTCCGCTGTCAATAACGACGGTAAACGCAAGATTGGTTATACAGCCCCAAGTATTGATGGTCAGATAGAGGTAATCTCGGCGGCTATGGAATTGGGCGACGTAGATCCCGAGACTATTCAATACGTCGAGGCTCACGGCACTGGCACACCGCTTGGCGATCCGATTGAAATCGCGGCCCTAAGCAAAGTATTTCGCTCAAGCACACAGCGAAACAACTTCTGCGCTATCGGATCTGTCAAAACAAACCTGGGACATCTGGATACCGCGGCAGGAGTCGTGGGCCTCATCAAGGCAGTCCTGGCTCTGAAGCACCGGGAGATTCCCCCGAGCCTTCATTTCCAGGAGCCCAATCCAAACATTGATTTTGGCAACTCGCCTTTTTTTGTCAACGACAAATTGAGATCTTGGCCGGCGGGTGATACACCCCGACGCGCGGGCGTAAGTTCCTTCGGTATTGGCGGAACGAACGCACATGTTGTTCTTGAAGAGGCTCCGGCAACCCAGTCGATAGCAAGAACAGCGCGATCCCACCAACTCTTACTGCTTTCGGCGAATACCAAAACTGCGCTCGATGAATCTACAAGAAACCTTGGTCTGCACCTTAGTCAGCACCGTTCCCTGAACCTTGCGGACGCGGCGTACACGCTCCAGGTAGGGCGTAACCATTTTGATCAAAGGAGAATGCTCGTCTGCCGGAATGCCAACGAGGCCGTGTCATCCCTAGCAAAAATCGATCCGAAACAGGTAATTACCGCCTCACAGGAATTGTCCTCACGCGATGTCGTATTTCTCTTTTCCGGACAGGGATCGCAGTACCTCAACATGGGCCTGGGCCTGTACCAAATGGAGTCAGTCTTCAAAGAAACAGTCAATTATTGCGCAGATGTTTTGTATGACCATCTCAAAATGGACCTGCGAAAAGCGATGTTCCCTGACAAAGTAAAGGGAACCAATGCAGAGCATGTATTGAATCAAACCTATGTAACCCAACCGGCACTTTTTACGATCGAGTACGCACTCGCCGAACTTTGGAGTTCATGGGGAATCGTGCCGCGAGCCCTGGTCGGTCACAGCGTTGGCGAGTACGTGGCAGCTTGCGTAGCAGGTGTTATCTCCCTCGAGGATGCCTTGTGTTTGGTCGCAACCAGGGGACGCCTCATGCAGTCGATGCCCGCCGGGTCGATGCTAGCAGTGGCCTTGTCCGAAGAAAAACTAGGCCCGCTATTGGCAAATCAGCTGTCTCTAGCTGCCGTGAATGCACCGTCAGCCAGTGTCATATCGGGCGAGCCGAAAGACGTCGCACGAATTCAGCGAGAACTTATCGACAAAGGCATCGAGACGCAGCTTTTAAGAACATCGCATGCGTTTCATTCACATATGATGGACTCAATCCTGGATCCCTTCATCGAACGTGTCCGGAAGATCGATTTCAAAGCACCGACGATTCC
>JAYZJE010000116.1:0-6169 GCA_036164895.1 Pseudomonadota bacterium | reverse complement strand
TGGCCCGGGTATTGTTTGATCAGGCCAGCCTTGCAGAGGGACGCCAACCAGAGGATCCAGGAGCTTTTGTTCAACGGCTGAACCGGCTATTGCTAGACTTGAGCGCCTGACGGTCCGCGGAGCAGGCTTGGCAGCGGCTTGGTTGCGCCTCTTTGCAGCTATCTCTACCATACCGCTTGATCCATCGAATAAAGGTTCGGATAGATTGCGTCCAACTTTTCCCCATAGCTGATGTTTACCAGGAAAAAGAACCACGACGGCATTGGCACCCAGACCTCGTTTACCCGGCAGAACTGCAGGCGCGTTCTGCAGCTGGTGGGCATGGCCTGCGTGTTGTTCTCGCTCGCTGCCGAGGCTGGTCCTTGGGGCAGCGATCCATGGGTGGAAGTGGGTCGGTCGAGCCTGCGCAGTGACATTCAAATACTGGCCGATGCTGGTGTGATTGAGGGGCCGGTGTCGACCTGGCCACTCGCTTGGGGTGACATTCTTCCTCAATTGCAGACTTCCTTAGAACTCACGACCTATCAGGCGGCGGCGCGGCAGCGTGTTAGAGAAGCAGCTGCCGTAGCTACCGAGACCGGGTTTATCGATCTACATGCGCGTGTATCGGTCGGGGCTAATCCAATCCAGATCAGGAGCTTTGAAAAAACCCCCAGAGATGAGGCGGAGATCGAAGCAGGATTAGCCTGGATAGGTCAGCGTTTTGCGGTTCGGTTGACTGGTACTTATGTGAATGATCCGATCGACGGCAAGGAATGGCGGGCAGATGGATCTTATGTCGGCGTGGCATTGGGTAACTGGATGCTGGCCGGTTCGTTCCAAGATCGATGGTGGGGGCCAGGCTGGCAAAGTAGCTTGATCCTTTCCAGTAATGCGCGCCCAATGCCGGCTTTGACGCTGGACCGAAACTCGACGCATGCGTTTGAAACCAAGTGGCTGAGTTGGCTCGGACCGTGGGATTTAGCCGTAATGTGGGGCCTTCTAAAAGACGATCGGTTCATTCCGAATTCACACTTTTTCGGAATGCGGTTCAATTTCCGCCCATTTAACAGCCTTGAAGTTGGATTAAGCCGTACCGCCATGCTTTGCGGTGATGGTCGACCGTGCGGGTTTAAAACTTTCAAAAATATGTTGCTCGGTAAGGATAACGTCGGTGAAAACATATCCGGGAAAGATGAACCCGGAAACCAGATGGCGGGGTTCGATCTTCGCTGGAGTGGTCATCTGGCTTCACAGCCATTAGCGCTTTACACCCAGTGGATCGGTGAAGACGAGAATAATTTTGTTCCGACCCAATGGCTGGCGCAATTTGGCACCGAGACTTGGGGTCAATGGGATCGATTCGGCAGTTACCGAATTTATTTTGAATGGGCTGATACCATGTGCGACTTCAGGTTATATCGAAGCATTCGGGGAGACGACGGCTCTCGTACCGGGGAATGTGCCTACAATCACTCCACCTATTCAACCGGCTATCGATATCGTGGCCGCAGTGTTGGGCACAGCTTTGACAACGACGCCAGCATCTTCACGCTGGGCGGTTCGGTGATCGGTCATCAAAACAATACCTGGTACGGCACAATCGGGTACGGCAAGCTGAACCGTCTTACAAGTCTAGATCCACGGAATACCGTTGCGCAGGTTAAAACACGCTACCGCGAAATCGAATTCATGCACAGCCGCCGGATTATCGTCGGCGAAATCCATGCCGGGCTGGGCTATGAATATCGAAAAAACACGGCCACCGGCCTATCCGACGACGAGTTTCACGGGTTTCTTGAATGGCAGGGCACATTTTAGCCGTGTATGCGGTCATATCAGTGGCATCCGTGGCCGATTATTGAGTCTAATTAGCAGCAGCGTTGCCAGGACGCCGACAACAGAAACAGCTGTCAGAAACGCGAAATAATTCAGATGGCCGGGAACGCCCGGATTTGCGTCGAGAATGCGACCGGTGACTGGCCCGAAGAATACCTCCGGCGTGTAACCGATAAAAGCGATCACAGCAACGGAAGCGCCCGTTAGGTGCTTAGGCGTGTGTGTCTCCTCGAGCAACGCATAATAAATACCGCGAAGCCCGAAGATCGCGAAAAATGTCACGAAGACATTGGCATAGATAAGGGTGAGTGCAATTGTATCCGGCGTCACAACGGCCAATACACTGTAGGATATGATCAGCATGACGAACAATACGCATATCGAGCGCGCTGAATTGTAGCGGTCAGCAATCAGGCCGGCAATGACGCAGGCGACAGGCCGGACGTAAGCGCCGTAAGTGGCAAGTCTGGCCGCATCAATTTCGTTCATGCCGAGCACCTGCACAGCATAGAGTGAGTAGTTATCCGTTCCCTTCATGCCGCAATAGGCGCAGACAATGACGGCCGCTTGGGCCCAAATCAGCGGCCTGCGAATCACTTCCGGCACACCGGCAAACGGGTTGCGATGCTCGCTAACCGTTTCCCTAGCGTGTGGCACCAGAAACCACACGATGCCGGCGCAGAGCAGCGTAATCAGCGAGTAGTAAAGAATGATGTTTCGCAGTCCAGCCCGGCGATCGAGGTCTGTTACCAGTGCAGTTTCTGTTGGAAGGTAGAGGATAAGGATTCCAACAGCGATCCCAGCAAATACCGCCGCGGCCAGGCCTCTTCCACCGTCGAGAATACCGAATGCTATGCCCTGCGAAGCAACACCTCCCCAATCACGCGTTGCCTTGATCAAAGCAGCCCAGAACAGGAATGCATTAGTCACTCCCCAGAATCCGTATAGAACGCTCATTTTCCAGA
Source organism: Pseudomonadota bacterium (assembly GCA_036164895.1). Classification (GTDB taxonomy): domain Bacteria; phylum Pseudomonadota; class Gammaproteobacteria; order Steroidobacterales; genus JAPUGB01. The sequence goes on along the minus strand of JAYZJE010000116.1, from coordinate 3,386 downwards.
CGCTTGGGAACGTGGCCATGTAAAAGCCACCGAAGGCTGTTAACACCAGCGACACGACCATCAGAGAGCGTGCAGAATAACGATCCGCGAACGGGCCGCCAAAGAAGTAGGAGAACATTGCAGTAACGCCGTAGGCTGCAAACATGTCGCCGAGTTGTGTGTTACTGATGTCGAATGCTTCAAGCATCGTGGCACGAAAAAAGCGCTGAGTATGAAATGGCAGAGCGAATATCATTTCGCCTGCGATAATCAGCGCGGTAATTCTAAGGAATCGGGTCACAACAATCGCATTCTACGTCAGTGCTGGGCGCGAACTCCCCGAGTTTCGAGAAGCTGCGCCCGCTCTCACCCAGAATAGCGGTAACGTCGCCCACCGGATTTCCAAATTAACGTGGTCCAGCACTTGCACCTCACCCAGATTTTTGGATACCGAACTGAAAAGAACTGCCATCAACGTCACGGTGCTCTCCCCACCCTAGTATCAGTAGTCTATTGGACTTTCGCTTTAGGCTGGGAAACGCGTTTTACTGGGGTTGCGTAGCGGAACGCCTGACACTTTCCGCTACAATATGTCGACCAGAAACACCGGATATCCACATCACTTACCCGGCAATGCGGATGAATCGGAAAAAAAATGACTAGAGAACGAGATACAGTAGACGCTGCGCTGCGCGAACGACTGACCGCAGAGCAGTATGAAATCACACAAAACCAAGGTACCGAACCACCGTTCTCGGGGAAGTATGTAGACCATAAAGCAAATGGTTCTTACGCCTGCATCTGCTGTGGGATGGACCTATTCAGTTCAGAAAACAAGTATGACTCGGGCACCGGTTGGCCTAGTTTTTGGTTGCCACTTGCCGCTGATCGTGTTGAGCTGCGGTTGGATTCCAGCCATGGAATGCAGCGCCAGGAGGTTGTTTGCGCATCATGTGGCGCGCACTTGGGTCACGTTTTTCCCGACAGTCCGAAAGTGGGCGGGCTTCGCTATTGCGTAAATTCTGGGGCACTTGATTTCAAAGAAAATAAAGATCGAGACAGAGGAAACGAGTAACAATGAAGCGACTAAATGTAATCGGTGGCGTGTGGTTGCTCAGCTTGGTACTGGTTGGCTCTTGCCAACAATCGGGAGAGCAAACCGTGCCTACCAAGGAATCGATGTCGAGCGCCGGGGGGCAAGGGCGCGGGGTCGTCACCGAGTTGCTAATTGAAGATGTCGTTTTGGGTAAGGGAGCAGAAGCAGCGGCTGATGCAAGCGTTACGGTTCACTACACTGGTTGGTTATATGCACCGGAAAATCCGAATAACCGGGGCAAAAAATTCGATAGCTCGGTAGACCGTGGGCAACCATTCGAGTTTCTCATTGGTGCTGGGCGTGTTATACGCGGCTGGGACGAGGGCGTAGACGGAATGCGAGTGGGCGGCAAGCGCGTTTTGATTATTCCCCCAGATTGGGGGTACGGCGCACGGGGCGCCGGCGACGTTATTCCGCCCAACGCAACGCTAGTCTTCGAAGTCGAGTTGCTCGGCGTTGACTGAACTCGAAATACTTGGTGGGAGGTTACGCCAAGCGCAGCCCTGTACCAGCCGCCTGGACAGATAAATGGCCGGGACCCGTTAGGCGAGATCAGGATTCAGCGCATAAATGCCAGTGAGTTGCGCTTCGGCGAGCACGTGGCCGTCGATGGCCGCTTGTACCTGCTGAGCGGTAAAACGTTCTTCTACGGGACATTTATCCAGGTCGGTTGCGTACAGAATGAAATGGTAATGGTGCAGGATTTCGTCGTTCCAGGGTGGGCACGGCCCATCGTAGCCGTAGTAGTCACCCTTCATTTCCGCGTCATCAGCCATGAAACCGGTATAGTCGTTGATACCTTGTCTTGAGCCCGGCGGACCGGACGGGCTGTCTTTGCCGCCCACGATGATCCCGTCAGAACATTCTCCCTCGCCGACGGACCCTTCCGTCGGGGGAATGTCGACCATGGCCCAGTGGAAGAAATCAACCCTCGGCAGGCCCGCAGGAACAGTTCTGCCTTCCTGGTTGAATTCGTCCAGTGACGAGGGCACGTCCGTGTCGACGCACAACAAGACCAATGAACGTGCGTCATCGGGTATCCCGCTCCAGTGCAGTTCCGGGTTGCGATTTTGGCCGAGGCGCATATGCGAGTCCGGATCAGGGATACCGAAAGCGCATGTCTCGGGAATCCTCTGGTCAGGGCCGAAAGTTGCTGACGTCATCTCCATGCTTTTTCCTTTCTGGTTATCGATTGCGTAGGCGGTTCACCCGTTGTCGTCCGCCAATATTTAACTGCTGCCGATTGCAAATGCAAAGCGGCCAGCGGCTGCTCCGAATTTGCGGCGTGCCTAGCTGCCTCGATCTCTCGCAAAACCCGTTCTATCTGCGTCAGGACCCAGTCGACGTCCTGCCTCTGAATGATCAGCGGCAGTATCAGGCGGACGACGGTTGCAAGCGCTGCTCCAATTCGACCTACCTGCTCACGACGAAGCCTCGGTACGGAACAGTTCGGACATTCAAGAATGTTAGTTTATCCCCACTGCTGCCACTACCTGAATATGTCCGTTCGCAAGGCTTAAGTACTCTAATTACAGTCGTGACGGGTTGGTGCAATAATCAACCTATGAATACCAGCGTGCCAACCAAGGAAGCATTAGCCATTGCCGGACCGGCAGGGCGAATTGAGGCGTTGCTCGAAGCTTCCGGAAATAGCCCGGCTACGAGAGTTGGCGTTGTATGCCGCCCCCATCCATTGCATCAAGGCACCATGATAAACAAGGTCGTGCATACGATCGCCCGTGCGATGAATGACCTCGGTGTACCAGCGGTCTGCTTCAATTTTCGCGGTGTTGGGGCTAGCGAGGGAAAATATGCCGATGGAATTGGTGAGACTGACGACACACTGGCTGTCGTACGCTGGGCAACGGAGCGGTATCCTGCTGCCAGGATCTGGCTCGCCGGGTTTTCCTTTGGCGCGCTGGTCTCATACCGGGCTGCTCTCGAAACCGTTACGGAACAGTTGATTAGTGTTGCATTACCGGTTAATCAGCTGAAAAACTTAATATTCGAACAGTCGATCTGTCAGTGGCTAATCATTCAGGGAGCTGTCGATGATGTTGCAAGCTGTGACAAGGTGATAGCTTGGGCAAACCAACTTCAACCAGGGCTGGAGCTGATCGTGTTTCCGGGTGCAGGCCACTTTTTTCATGCCCAACTTGTCCAGCTGCGAGAGACACTGGTAGGTAGCCTGCCTAAAAAGAACGCATGATAAAAAAGCTTAGGGAATTGTTGGCTCTGGATGGCTCGGTCGCGGACAAAGACTGTGATGACACAGTTCGTCTTGCACTTGCTGCGCTGCTGGTGGAAATGG
>JAYZJE010000115.1:0-3426 GCA_036164895.1 Pseudomonadota bacterium | reverse complement strand
GAAGGCACCGAACTGAGAAACATGCGCCGCGACATGCAGGTCATATTCCAGGACCCACAAGCATCACTGGATCCGCGCATGACGATCGCGCAGATCGTCGGTGAATCGCTGGATACGTTCCATTCGGATCTCGACCAAGCAGAACGAAACGACTGTGTCGTGTCGGCTTTGTTACGAGTCGGGCTGGGTGCCGAGCATTTGAATCGCTACCCACATGAATTTTCGGGCGGACAAGCACAGCGTATCGGGATCGCCCGCGCGCTGGTGTTCGATCCGCAACTCATCGTCTGTGACGAACCGGTGAGTGCGCTCGACGTATCGATCCAAGCGCAGATCATTAACCTGTTAATGGGCCTGCAGGCGGAACGCGGGTTGTCGTTGATTTTCATCGCCCATGACCTGGCGGTCGTGCGTCACATTAGCCACCGTGTCATGGTTATGTATCTCGGCCGTGCCGTCGAGATAGCCGACCGGCAAAGCTTGTACGGGCACCCGCGTCACCCGTATACGCGGGCATTGATCAACGCGGTGCCGATTCCCGACCCGGAGATTGAGCGTAGTCGTCGCCATCAGGTGTTGTTAGGCGACCTGCCATCGCCCCTGGAGCCGCCGTCCGGATGTGGCTTCCGGGCGCGCTGTCCCTATGCGATCCAACGTTGCCGTAACCAACGTCCGCCGCTGCGGCGCGTCGGACAATCGCTGGTTGCTTGCCATCGGGCCGACGAGATTGAATGATGTGATCAGGCACAGGACAATTGGCAGGGATGTGCGACCCTGATCAACTTTTGGCCAATAAAGGGAGAACTGACATGATAGGCCTGCAGGATTTCGAGATTGATAGTATCCAAGGCGGCGGTAACCTGGTCCCCGATTTACAGGGTAAAGTCGTACTGGCCGTGAATGTAGCCAGCAAGTGCGGCTTGACGCCACAGTATGAAGGTCTGGAGAAACTTTACGGTGACCTGCAAGATCAGGAGTTCGCGATCGTAGGGTTTCCATGCAATCAGTTTGGTGAACAAGAGCCTGGCACACCGGACGAAATTGTCGAGTTTTGCGCGACAAATTACGCAGTTAGTTTCCCGCTTACGGAAAAGATTGAGGTGAACGGGGCAAACAAGCACGCAATCTACGAATGGCTGACCAGCTTGGCAGATGGGATTCCCGGTGATATCGAGTGGAACTTTGAGAAGTTCCTGATCGATCGTGAAGGCAAGGTGATTAAACGTTACCCGCCGGCAACCGCACCAGACGATGCCGCACTTTTACAGGACATTACTGACGCCCTTTAACCAATTACCCCAGCAGCGATTCTGCTTATGTCTGTCGCGCTGATTTATGACAGCCATACCCGCAGCAACAGGCCCGGCCGGCATAAAAACTATACTGAGTTAAGCGCGTGGCAAAATAGTATTTAATAGGATAGAGCTATGGATCCATTCACAGCATTTCGCATCCACCTGGATAATGACGAGATTGCAGGGCGACTGGAACAGATATCACTCGATGATCTGTGCCCCGGCAACGTCGTCATCCGAACGCTTTGGTCGAGCATCAACTACAAGGATGCACTGGCTGCGACCGGTGCCGGCAAGATCCTGCGGCAGTACCCTCTGGTAGGAGGCATCGATGCCGCAGGGGTTGTTGTTTCGTCCGAAGACAAGCGGTTTAGCGCCGGCGATGAAGTCCTAGTGACCGGTGCCGGTCTTAGCGAAACACGCGATGGCGGCTTTTCTGAATTTGCCCGATTCCCCGTGGAACTGGTCATTCCTTTGCCCGCGGGTCTAACCTTGCGCGATGCGATGGTCATCGGTACCGCCGGCTTTTCAGCCGGTCTTGCAGTGGACCGCATGCAACAGAACGGTCAGCATCCGGCACTCGGCCCGATTGCTGTAACTGGTGCGACCGGGGGTGTTGGTAGCGTGGCGATCGACATGTTGGCCGGACTCGGCTACGCGGTTACAGCAATCAGCTCCAAAACTTCCGCTGAGGATTATTTGAGCACACTCGGTGCGGCAGACATCATGGATATGAACACGATCGAATTCACCAAACGGCCGCTAGGAAAGGCCGTGTGGGGAGGCGCCGTAGACAATCTAGGCGGCGATGTGCTGAGTTGGTTGACGCGCACGACGCGCAACGAAGGCAACATTGCCAGCATCGGAATGGCGGCCGGTATCCAACTTGAAACCACGGTTATGCCGTTTATTTTGCGTGGTGTAAACCTCTTGGGTATCAATTCCGCGGAAATATCCAGAGAGCGTGCAATGGATATCTGGCAGCGTATCGCCACCGACCTGAAACCGCGCCACCTTGCCCAGATTGCGACCCACGAAGTCAGCCTTGAGCAGCTGCCTGAGTGTTTCCTGGGATATATCGATGGCCGCGTGACTGGGCGCACGCTGGTGCGCCTGGGTGATTAGTAGTCTTGGCAGCGAGAGGCAAGCGTTGGCATCTGCGCAGGAGGATATTGAAGGTCAGCTGCGTGCAGGGATGGTTGGCCTGGGGCTCGAGTTTGCGGGCGACGCAGCATATATGCTGGCGCAGTATCTTCGGTTACTGGCTCGCTGGAACGAAGCGTTCAATCTAACCGGACGGTCTTCGCTCAAGGATATGGTGGCGCGGCATGTGCTCGATTCGCTGACGGCATTGCCATACCTGGCCGGCACGGCGGTGCTGGATGTCGGCACCGGCGCTGGCCTGCCTGGCATTCCGCTGGCCGTGCTTGACCCCCACCGGCACTACACTTTGTTGGATTCAAAGGGCAAGAAAACGCGCTTTGTTACGCAGGCGATTGGTGAACTCGGACTGGACAATGTCGACGTCGTGCGGGCTCGTGTGGAAGCATTTGCACCGCAGCAGCGCTTCGACACAGTGATTACGCGTGCGTTTTCATCGCTGACTCGTTTTGTGCAAAAGTGCCGACATCTCACCGCAGCTGGCAGCCGACTGGTCGCGTTAAAGGGGCGTTATCCTGATGAGGAACTCAAGTCGGTGCTGCGGGCCGTGACTGCAGTCAATGTGTTGCCGGTGCAGGTGCCCGGTCTCGATGCCGAGCGCCACGTTGTGATTATCGAGCCGTAATCATTGCTATGAGTCGGATCATCGCAGTCGCGAACCAGAAAGGCGGTGTTGGAAAAACAACAACCTGCGTCAATGTCGCAGCGTCCTTGGCGGCCAGCGATCGGCGGGTGCTGCTCGTCGATTTTGATCCGCAGTCTAATGCAACCACCGGTTGTGGCATCGGTGGATCCGCGCTCGAATCGACCGCGTGTGAAGTACTGCTTGGCAAGGCTCAGGCCCGTGAAACCATCGTGAGCGTCGATGCCGACAATTTTGCGCTGTTACCGGCCAACTCCGATCTAACCGCCGCCGAAATTCGGTTGATGCAAGAAGAGGGGCGTGAATACCGGCTGCGCAACGCGTTGG
>JAYZJE010000114.1:0-4112 GCA_036164895.1 Pseudomonadota bacterium | reverse complement strand
GATCCTTTTTAATTTTGTTATCAAGCTCCCCGGTTAACGGAGGGCCCGTTTTTTTCGGACTAGATGAGCATCCGGCCCCGAAGTGTAACGGAACCACCAGGCGAGTTCATGCCATTGCGGCGATGCGTTCGCGAGACCGCTAGGCGCTAGCAATAACCGCCGCGGATTGGCGGTGCGACCAAATGCCGGACGGCCGGTACAATCGACCGCGCTGATCCGCGCACAGACTGTCCCCTCAGGTATGATCACCCGGAATGATCCGGTAGTGGCCCAGCACCGCGCCCTCTGCCGCACCTTTATCGGAGGAACTGAAATACGTCAAGCATCTAATCCAGCCGGCTCGCTGATCGATAAGGGCATCCTGCTGACCGGTATCGTCAGCGACAGAATCGGTATGACACTGCTGTTTATCGTTCTCGCCCCGCTGGTTCGCGAGGTCGATATCAGTGAGTTTCAGTTCGGAATCCTGATCTCGGCAGCCAACGTAACGCTGCTGATCTCGGCCCCGTACTGGGGCAGCCGCAGTCAGACTTTGGGGCGCAAATCCGTGTTCGTTATCGGCATGGCGGGCTACGCATTGTCATACACGTTGATCGCATTCGCCATGCAGGCAGGACTCTGGGGCCGGCTGATGCCGTGGACGTTATTTTTCGTGCTGCTCGCCGGCCGATTGTTCATCGGCCTCGTAGCCGCAGGTATTCAGCCCGCTGCGACTGCTTATTTCGCGGATATCACCGATCAAACAAACCGTTCCAAAGGCATGGCACAGATCGGCGTTGCTGCTGGCATCGGCACAATTGTCGGCCCGATCGCCGGCGGCACGCTAGCAATGGTCTCTGCTTTGTTCCCGATGTACGCGGCAGCTGGATTTGCGGCACTAATCACAGCCGTCGCCTACCTATTCCTGCAAGAACCCGCCCGACATACTAAACGGTCAAATCGCAGCAAACTCAGGTTCTTTGATGCCAGAATATTTCCGTACCTGCTGGGTTGGTGCCTGCTTATCCTGGTGTTCACGTCAATTCAAGTTGTGACAGCCTTCTATCTGGAAGACCGCTTTCATTTTGCCGGACGGCAGGAACTGACCTGGGCTACCACTTTCGCTTTTCTGTCGATGGGTGCAGCTACTGTATTGATTCAATTGGTCGTGCTGCAGCTGTTCCGAATTCCACCGAAAACTTTGTTGCGAGCGGGATTTCTACTGTATGGGCTGGCACTGCTATTACTGGCATTAGCGCCGAATCCATTGATATTGTATTGCGCTTACGCATTGCTCGGTGCCGGCTTTGGTTTGATGACCCCCGGCCTGAACGCGGCCGCCAGTATCAGTGTAGAAGAGCATGAACAAGGAGACGTTGCCGGTCTGCTAACCGCGGCACCGGTGCTCGGCATGATCATCGGTCCATTGCTGGGCCCTCCTTTGTACGAAATCAACATGATTTGGCCAATGCTACTTGGCGCCGCGATCATGATCGCGATGGGCATTTACTATCAATTTACAGCCGTTCCGGATCCGTCAAAGGATTCTTGACTGCATTGTCAGCGGCCAAGATTTAACCGCCTCGAAACGCAAAGGTGATAGCAGTTGACCTCGGCCTGGAACCCTTCGCTATCGGTCAACCCCGTAATGCCATCGGCGGTTGCCCCGTTGCGAAACTATGAGTCTTGCCTGACAAACCGCGGCCGGTGGACTTGGTGTCGTACCATTCATCCTGCCATTGGGCATTAACCCTGCGACCACCACTCCCTATTAGCAATTCCGCTGGAAGTTACTGCAACGCTATTAAAATTAAAGAAACAATGGGACTATTTATTGACAGTATCATTAAAGAGACTATTCTGATTTCCTTTTTATTTATCCGAATCACATAGCCCTGTTTCCGACAATTCACGCACACTGAGCCACATGAAAATCTGGTCCATAGAAGGTAACCGGCAATGGCTCGACGGTGGGTCGCTATTCGGCAACGCGCCGCGCATGCTCTGGCAACAATGGATCGAGCCGGACGAACAAAATCGCATTGAGCTTGCCTGCCGCTGCCTGCTCGCTGAGAACCTTAACGGACTGAACGTGCTATTCGAGGCCGGTGTCGGCGCATTTTTTAAACCGAAACTCAAAGAAAGATTCGGCGTACAGCAAGACGACCATGTATTGTTGCGTTCTTTACAGGCACGCGGTATCTCACACGATGAAATTGACATCGTCGTTTTAAGCCATCTGCATTTCGATCACGCCGGCGGAATCCTATCTAAATATGAGGCTGGCCAACCAATGCGGCTGTTGTTCCCAAAGGCAAAGTTTCTGGTTGGTGAAACAGCATGGGAACGGGCTAGAAACCCGCACCCGCGGGATCGCGCATCATTTATCCCCGAACTCCCGAAACTGCTGGAAGCAAGCGGGCGGCTGGAACTGGTAACCGGTGATCGGTCTGCCACACTCGGCGATGCCGTGCAGTTCAGGTACAGCGACGGGCACACCCTTGGCCTGATGCTTTCCGAAATCGGCGGTAATGGGGGCGTTTTATACAGCTCGGATTTAGTGGCTGGCAGGCCATGGGTCCATCTGCCGATCTCGATGGGCATCGACCGTTATCCTGAACTGGGTGTCGACGAAAAACACGCGCTACTGGACGACATAATCAAGCGTGGAATTCGACTTTTTTTCACCCACGACCTTGAATGCGCCATGGCGCTGCCGGTCACAGATGACCAAGGCCGTTACACAACGACAAATGAGCAAGAAACAGTCGAAGGCATGATGTTAAATTAATTCCTTTTCGGGAAAACTAATGCAAGCAGCCTGGTTTGATAAATTTGGTCCCGCGGCAGAGGTGCTGACGATTGGAGAACAGCCACTGCCGGAACCCGAAGCCGACCAAGTCCTGGTCCGGCTCCACACCAGCGGCGCAAACCCGTCTGATGTCAAGAAGCGTGCTGGTTCGTTCCCCGACCTACTGGACAACGGCTTCGTCATCCCTCACAGCGATGGAGCGGGTGTTATCGAGGCGGTCGGCTCCGGCGTGCCCGACAATCGCGTCGACGAACGCGTCTGGGTGTACCAAGCACAATACGGCCGCCGCTTTGGAACCGCAGCAGAGTACGTCGCGATCGATAGCAACCGCGCGATTCCATTGCCCGACAACACCACTTTCGAGGTCGGCGCCTGCCTCGGTATTCCGGCAATGACAGCACACCGCTGCGTGTTCGCCGACGGTCCGGTCGAGGGCCAGACGCTACTTGTAACCGGAGGCGCCGGACGCGTTGGTTATTACGCGATACAGTGGGCTAAACAAGCCGGCGCAACCGTGATCGCGACAGCTTCTACACTAGCGGACCAGAACGCCTGCCGCGATGCCGGGGCGGCCTTCGTGGTTAGTCATCGCGAACCCGACTGGTCAAGCGTTGTGCTCGAGGCAACCGGCGGTGCACCGGTGGACCGGGTCATCGATGTTGAATTCGGCGCCAACCTGGGCGAAGTGCTGAAGTTGATTCGTATGAGCGGAACAATCGCGACCTATGCATCGACGCAGGTGCCAGAACCGCAATTGCCATTTTTCAAAATCATGTATCTAGACCTGACGCTGCGCCTGGTGATCGTCTACTCGATGCCGGAGGGCGCAAAACAACAGGCAGCGGCTGACATCACGAACAAACTCAAAACCGGCGATCTTAAACACCGCGTCACGCATACCATACCGATGTCCGACATTCGCAAGGCACATGAATTGATTGAAACCGGCGGTTTCCGTGGCTGTGTCATCGTTAACGTGGATTAAGGTAACCTTGATTCCCGTTTGCAATCCTACCACTGACATTAATACCTATTAACTAGGTGTTCGGCGGCCCGCACGCCAGCCTAACCGTCATCTAAACCGCGACGCTGGTCACTTTGCTGCCGATTCTCGTCGTCGATGTGCTAAATTCGATTTCGCTGGCAAACCAACTGGCGAAGGATCGGGGCTTATCGTCGGACGCTGGACAAGCGCTTTCGACAGGAACTTAACGGGGAAGCCACATGATGTACACGAATATTTGGTATGTCGCTGAATTCAGCGAGAAGCTGGGCGATAAGCCGGTCCAGGTTCGCATGCTGGACCGCGACTTTGTGCTTT
>JAYZJE010000113.1:0-4000 GCA_036164895.1 Pseudomonadota bacterium | reverse complement strand
ACGGCTGCGGAACATTTGGCGAAGGATGCCGAACCGGTTGTAGATACGCTAGTAGCTACCGAATTGTCACCTCCGGTGAAATCCCAAAATGTAGCGCCTGAGGTTGCCGGCGAATTCAGCGGGCGGGTCGATATCGAGACCGACCTCTTAGTACTGGGCGCGGGACCAGGTGGCTATACTGCGGCGTTTCGCGCCGCCGATCTGGGATTGGACGTGACGCTGGTTGAGCGTTGGCCAACACTAGGGGGTGTCTGTCTTAATGTCGGCTGCATTCCATCCAAGACGCTGCTGCATGCTGCAAAGGTTATTGAGGATGCGGAAGCGATGAACGAGTTCGGTATTCGCTTCGGCAAGCCCGAGATCAACCTGGGCGCCTTGCGCGAATGGAAGAACCAGATTGTCGGGCGTTTGACCGATGGCTTGGATCGGTTGGCGAAACAACGCAAGATCCACGTCGTTCAGGGTATCGGTAGATTCCTGTCGCCGAACCACCTGCGCATTGAAAGTGAGCAGGGCGAGCAGGTGATCGGGTTAAAGCGATGCATTATTGCCGCGGGTTCGGAGTCGGCGACCCTCGCGGGGCTGCCCAACGATCCGCGCATCATGGACTCGACCGATTCTCTGGAGCTGGCCGAATTGCCGGAAACACTGCTGGTTATCGGTGGCGGCATTATTGGTCTGGAGATGGCCACCGTTTACGATGCGTTGGGCGTTAAGGTATCCGTCGTGGAGTTAACCGATACGCTGATGCCAGGCGTAGATCAGGATCTGGTTCGGCCGTTGGAAAAGCGCATAGCCGCGCGTTATAGCGAGATCTTGAAAGGCACCCGGGTGACCGAGGTGGTTGCCGAAGATGCGGGCTTGCGCGTGACCTTTGACGGTACTGGGGCTCCGAAGTCACAGGTGTTCAGTCGTATCCTGGTCGCAGTGGGACGGAGCGCCAACGGTATACGTATCGATGCCACCAAGGCCGGTATTGCGGTCACCGATCAAGGCATCATCCCGGTTGATCGCCAGATGCGGACAAATGTTCCGCATATCTTCGCGATCGGCGATATTGTTGGAGAGCCGATGTTGGCCCACAAGGCGACGCACGAGGGCAAAGTCGCTGCCGAGGTTGCCGCGGGACGTAAACGGGCCTTTGACGCTAGGGCAATCCCATCGGTCGCCTATACTGATCCTGAAATCGCCTGGGTCGGGGTCACCGAGCTCGAAGCGAAAGCCGACGGTATTGACTATGGTAAAGGCGTGTTTCCGTGGGCGGCAAGCGGCCGATCGTTGGCTTTGAATCGTGATGACGGCATGACCCGAATCCTGTTTGACAACGTTTCGGGACGGGTGATCGGTGCCGGTATTGTCGGACCACACGCGGGCGATTTGATTGCGGAGTTGGTCTTGGCGATCGAATTGGGTGCCGATGCTGAGGACGTTGGCCTGACGATTCATCCACACCCGACGCTGTCGGAGACTGTGGCGATGGCTGCTGAAGCTTTCGATGGTACGCTGACGGATCTGTACATGCCTAAGCGGCGCTAGTATTAAGCGCCTGCGGTGTTCACGAGCCTGACAGGCAATTAGGTTTAGACCGTAGTCTTCGCTTTGTATGCGCAGTGATTGACAATTGCGCATTCCGGGCATGCCGGCTTGCGGGCCTTGCAGGTATAACGGCCGTGCAGAATAAGCCAGTGGTGTGCGCCTTGGAGGTATTTCTCTGGCGTGGTGCGCAGCAGTTTTTGCTCCACTTCGAGGGGTGTTTTGCCCGGCGCCAGCCCAGTGCGATTGCTGACCCGAAAAATATGCGTGTCCACCGCGATGGTCGGTTGACCAAATGCCGTGTTCAATATCACGTTGGCGGTTTTGCGCCCAACACCGGGCAACGCTTCCAGATCAGTTCTGTTTTTGGGCAACTGACCAGAGTGTCGCTCGAGCAGTAGCTGACAGGTTTTCAGAATATTTCTGGCCTTGGTGTTGAACAGACCTATCGTTTTGATTTGTTGCTTTAGTCGACGTTCGCCCAGCCCGAGCATTTTCGCTGGCGTGTTGGCGATTGTGAAAAGTTTCTCAGTAACTTTATTGACACTGATGTCGGTGGCTTGCGCAGACAAAATTACCGCGACGAGTAACTCAAACGGGCTGTGGTGCCTGAGTTCTGTGCGCGGGTCCGGATTGGCGCGGGCCAAAATACGGAAAATGGCTTCGTGTTTCGATTCTTTCAACCGACCGCCTCGGTTCTAATCTGTCGCAGAACTTTCCTGGTCTGATCTTCGGATTGGAGGCTAACCCGGTGGTTCTTAGGTGCAACCAGCAATGCGAGCCATAGAAAAGCGCCTGGTGGCAGCCGCGGCAGCAGTAACCCGTTATTGCGCGGTAGGATGGTAATCTCCGATGCGAGTTGGACTTTCCGATTTCCGGGAAATCCGCCGGTGAGACTTCTTGCTGTCCGTGCCGGCCGACCCGACATTCAAAACATAAACATGATCTCACGCGTCAGAAATATATAGTCCCCTTCAATCACCATCAAGGCAATCAGAACCAGCAGGAACAGCGGAGGCAGGAAAATAGTGTATATCAGCGCCAGTCGCTCCCAGGCCATGTGCATGAAAATGCTGATGATGAACCCGGCTTTAAGAAACATGAACAGCAGGATCAGACTCCAGCGAAGAACTCCTTCGAATTGGAAGTAGTCGACCAGATACGAAAACGCACTTAGTACAAATAGCAGAAGCCATATCCACAGGTAGACCTTAATTGGATGTTGTTGGGCTTCTGCCGCTGCCATAATCTAGACTCCTCGATTGATTGCAAATCTTGCAGTTATAAGCACGATTCCTGGTTGCTTTACCAGAGATAGAACAGCGCGAAGATGAATACCCATACCAGATCCACAAAATGCCAATATAGGCCTGCGATTTCCACTGTGTCGTAGTTTCCTTTGCGATCATAAAAACCCGTCATAACCCTTTTTGCCACGACGAGCAGGTAGATCACCCCGGCGGTTACGTGCGCGCCATGGAAGCCCGTGATCATAAAAAAACTCGCACCGAACTGCGGTGCGCCCATCGGGTTGCTCCACGGTCGCACGCCTTCTTCGACGATCAACTTGGTCCACTCAAAGACCTGCATGCCGACAAACGAGACGCCGAAGGCCGCGGTGGCCAGAAGTAACGCCGCGGTTTTTTTCTTGTCCCTGCGGTGGCCGAAATTTACAGCCATGGCCATCGTGCCGCTGCTGCTGATTAGGATGAAGGTCATGATTGCGATCAGGATTAACGGAATATGCTGACCGGCGATGGTCAGCGCAAACACCTCGCTGGAATTTGGCCAGGGTTCCGTCGTGGTGACGCGCACGCTCATGTATCCGGTCAGGAAAACACTGAAGATGAAAATATCGCTTAATAGAAATAGCCACATCATCGCCTTACCCCAAGGGACGGCAAAGGTCTGCTTGTCGGCAGACCAGTCTGATATAACGCTATTCCAACCGTGTGTTTCAGCCACGGCCAAGGTCGCCCCTGTATTCGTCACCGCTTCATGTGCCATACGCGTTGATCCTTCTATGTAGACAACAGCAAACCGAACAGCACCAGCCAAACCAGCAGCAGGTAATGCCAGTACGTTGTGCACAGTTCCACGCTCAAGCTCAGATCTCGGACCTCGAGGCCACGCCCAACCCTGATGATGGTTTTACCCCAGACCCACAAGCCGCCCAGTAAGTGCAGCCCGTGCAGCCCGGTGATCAAGTAAAAAAATGCGTTGGCCGGATTGCTGGCAGCGAAATAGCCTGCGGCACTGAGTTGTTGCCAAGCTGCAAACTGACCCGCCAGAAAGGCAAAACTGAGAACACCGCTGGTGATCAGACTGAAACGAACCCCCTTAATATTACCAAGCAGCGCGGCGCGCTTGGTGCGTTGCATGGCGATGCTGCTCAAGATCAACACGATCGTGTTTAACCACAGCAGTCCAGGTTCAGGTAAGGCCTGCCAATCCGGATACTCCATGC
>JAYZJE010000112.1:0-3235 GCA_036164895.1 Pseudomonadota bacterium | reverse complement strand
CTTCCAATCGCGAGCTGCTGCTGCTGACCACCCGACAAGTCGCCGCCTCTACGGTCCAGCATTTCTTTGAGCCCAGGGAAACAATCGAACACAATTTCCGGAATACGACGTTGTCCATCGGACCGCGCTATGAGTCCGGTTCGCAGATTTTCCTCTACCGAAAGCAAAGGGAAAATTTCGCGGCCCTGGGGGACATAGCCGATGCCCCGAGCGGCTCGCAACTCCGGTGATTTATTGGTCAGATCTTCACCATCAAACTCGATGACACCGTTTTTCGGTTTCAGCAATCCCATGATATTTTTGAGCAATGTCGTCTTACCGACACCGTTTCGTCCCATCAAACAGGTGCAGCTTCCGGACGGAATCTCCAGTGTCAGATCCCATAGGGCATGACTTTCGCCATAGTAAAAATCGAGGTTAGCGACGTTTAACATTCGGCACCCAGATAAACCTCGATGACGTCAGGATCTTCCTGGATCTCATCCATGCTTCCCTCCTTGAGCACGGCGCCCCGATGCAGCACGGTGACCTTGCGGGCAATCGAACGCACAAATTTCATATCGTGCTCGACGACCACCACTGAATGATTACCCTCCAGAGAAAGCAGCAGCTCCGCTGTCCGCTCTGCCTCATCATCAGTCATGCCGGCAACCGGTTCATCAATCAACAAAAGTATGGGATCTTGGATCACCAAAAGCCCGATCTCGAGCCACTGCTTCTGACCGTGCGATAGTATCCCGGCGCGATCCTTCTTCTGGTCAAGCAACCCTATTGTTGCGAGCACCTGATCAATTCGATCGCCCTGCTCCGGAGTCAACCGATCGAATAAAGTCGGCCAGACAGATTTGCGCCCGCTCATCGCCAGCTCCAGGTTTTCCGCCACGGTCTGACTTTCAAAAACGGTTGGCTTCTGAAACTTTCGGCCAATACCGATCTGCGCTATCTCCGGCTCTGAAAGCTCCAGTAAGTTAATGGTTTGTCCATAATAGACGGTGCCGGCATCGGGGCGTGTCTTTCCCGTAATCACGTCCATCAAAGTGGTTTTACCGGCACCGTTAGGCCCAATGATGCAACGGAGTTCACCGGCATCCACGTATACCGTCAGATTATCCAACGCCTTAAAGCCGTCGAAGCTCACACTGATTTCCTCGAGGTAGAGGATCGGCCCACGACTGACATCCAGCACCTTCGACAGCTGTGGCTTTTGTGCCATCGAACCGAAAACGTTATTTTTTTGAAAAACATTCATCGCCTGAACAGCCCCACCAAGCCACGGGGGAAGAACAGCGTCACCAAAATAAACATGCCGCCCAGCATGAACAGCCATATCTCCGGGAATGCGTTCGTAAAAAAGGTTTTCGCGTAGTTCACGAATATGGCGCCGAGGGCCGCCCCGTAAAGTGTGCCGCGCCCACCGATTGCCACCCAAACGACTATTTCGATGGAAACTAACGGGGCAAATTCACCTGGATTGATGATTCCGACCTGCGGGACGTATAACGCCCCGGCGACTCCCGCGAGGATGGCGGACAGCACAAAAACCCACAGTTTAAAGAGCTCGACCTTGTAACCGAGAAAGCGCGTACGGTCTTCGGCATCCCGTATGGCGACGAGCACGTGCCCTAACTTCGAGGTCAGCGTATAGCGGCAAATCAGATACCCGATCGCCAGTGCGATAGCTGTAGCAAAAAATAAAGCGGCCCGGACTCCGTCGGCCTGCAGGTCGAAACCGAGAATGTCCTTGAAGTCTGTCAGACCATTATTGCCACCGAATCCCATCTCATTGCGAAAGAACGCCAGCATCAGCGCGTATGTGAGGGCCTGAGAGATGATCGCAAAGTAGACGCCGGTAACACGCGAACGAAAAGCCAGCCAACCGAAAATGAATGCCACCAGCCCAGGAATTAGCAAAACCATCAAACAAGCGAACCAAAACTGATCTAACCCGTACCAAAACCACGGGAGAGTCTCCCAATTCAGAAAAACCATGAAGTCGGGCAGTAAGGGGTTACCGTACACGCCTCTATCACCGATTTGGCGCATCAGGTGCATCCCCATCGCGTATCCACCCAATGCGAAAAATGCCCCGTGCCCCAAACTTAGAATCCCGCAATATCCCCAGATCAGATCAATAGCAACCGCCAGCAGCGCATATGACAAGTACTTTCCCAGAAGCGTGATCGTGAAGGTAGAAACATGAAACGCCGATGATTCCGGTACGGCCAAATTTAGAACCGGCACGCAAACGGCGACAACAATCCGCAACGGCAGAAACGCCCGGCTCCCAGCATCGTTCATGATCAGTCGTTGAAACAACATGTTCACGAATCTGCAGCACGCCCCCGCTGCGGGAACAAACCACGCGGGCGCTTTTGAATGAAAATAATGATGAATATCAGAATCACGATTTTTGCCAGCACCGCCCCTGAGATCGGTTCAAGAAATTTGTTGGCGACACCCAATGACATCCCGCTGATAAGGGTTCCCCAGAGATTGCCCACACCGCCAAAAACCACAACCATGAACGAATCGACAATGTATCCAGTACCCAGATTTGGACCGACGTTCGTCACCTGACTCAGTGCAACACCTGCAACACCTGCTATTCCAGAGCCCAGTCCGAAGGTAAATGCATCGACCCAATCCGCTCGTATGCCCATCGCCTTCGCCATCGGACGATTCTGTGAAACGGCACGGACCCGCAGACCGAGGGACGTATGTTTCATGACATACAAGATCGCGGCGAACACCAGCAACGTAAATAAGACGATGTAGAGACGATTAAGAGTGAAGGACAACGCGCTGTTGATCTCGATTGAACCGCTCATCCAGGATGGCGTGACCACAGGTCGATTTAGCGGTGAAAAAACCGTCCGGACCGATTGCTGCAGAACCAAGCTTATTCCAAAGGTTGCCAGCAACGTCTCGAGCGGTCGACCATACAGAAATCTTATGATGCCTCGTTCGATGAGAATCCCAAACAGCCCGGACACGAGAAATGCTGCAGGAATCGCCACTAGAATTGACCAATCAATGCTATGGGGCATAAAGAGTTGCACGACATAGGTGGTATAGGCACCCAGCATGATTAACTCGCCGTGAGCCATGTTAATGACTCCCATAACGCCGAATGTGATCGCCAAACCGATGGCGGCTAGTACGAGGATGGAACCCAGGCTGATGCCGAAAAAAACGGTTTCCAGACTTCCATAGAACATGATCCTTCTGTCGATCC
>JAYZJE010000111.1:0-4287 GCA_036164895.1 Pseudomonadota bacterium | reverse complement strand
CGGCATGTTCATGCATGATTGGATCTAAGTACAATCTCGCTCATTTGTTAGCAATAATCGATAAATACAATAAAAATAAGCAATTGCTTATGTCGGACATTTCAGCGCATTCTGAGCAGGCTGAAATCTATCGCAAGGGTTTCTTGGCTCATGCCGCTAATGGCTAGCGGTCCGGCCAATTTGAAAGTTTTGGTTTTGGGAGAGCATTGATTGAGTAGGAAGGCATTGATTACGGGTGTCACGGGCCAGGATGGTGCCTATCTGGCCGAGCTGCTCCTGGAGAAGGGATATGAGGTGCACGGCGTTAAACGTCGTGCCTCGTCATTCAATACAGAACGTATTGATCATCTGTATCGCGATACTCACGAGGCGGACTCGCGGTTTTTTCTGCATTATGGCGACCTAACGGACTCGACAAATCTGATCAGAATCATACAAGAGGTCCAGGCGGACGAGATTTACAATCTTGCGGCGCAAAGCCACGTAGCCGTTTCATTCGAAACACCAGAATACTCGGCTAATGCCGATGCACTTGGTCCGCTGCGTGTGCTTGAAGCGATTCGAATCCTTGGGATGGCAAAAACCACCCGCTTTTACCAGGCCTCGACCTCCGAACTTTTCGGTTTGGCGCTGGAGACACCGCAGAAGGAGACGACTCCCTTCTACCCCAGATCGCCCTATGCAGTGGCCAAACTCTATGCTCACTGGATTACCGTGAATTACCGTGAGGCTTACGGTTTCTACGCTTGTAACGGGATGCTGTTTAACCATGAGTCACCGGTTCGCGGGGAAACCTTTGTCACGCGAAAAATCACGCGTGGGCTTGCGCGTATCAAAACTGGCATGGAGGAGAAGCTATACCTAGGAAATCTCAATGCAAAAAGGGACTGGGGGCATGCTAGGGACTTCGTTGAAGCGCAGTGGCTGATTTTGCAGCAAGATCATCCTGACGACTACGTGATTGCTACCGGGAAGCAGTATTCAGTTAGGCAGTTTGTTGAACTCGCAGCAAAGGAATTGGGAATGGTCCTTGATTGGGAGGGCGAGGGCGTCGACGAAATAGGCCGTCTTGCCGCGGCCGTTGATGGCAATCCGGCACTTCCGGCCGGCACGCCAATCATATTTATCGATCCCCGGTACTTTCGGCCAACCGAAGTGGACAGTTTGCTCGGTGATGCGGCGAAAGCGCGGGAGCGTTTAGGTTGGCAGCCGAAGGTCTCATTTGAGCACTTGGTTAGGGAGATGGTTGAGGCTGATTTGAGCAAGGCCAACAAGGATGCCATCGTTGCTCGAGAGGGCTACCAAGTATTCGCTCATCGTGAGTAAGATCGTGGACGGAGACCTTGAACAGCTTCAGAGCGGAAAAATCTATGTAGCGGGTCACCAGGGTATGGTCGGCTCTGCTTTGGTGCGTAGGCTCGAGGGAGAAAATTGCAAAAACCTTCTGCTTCGACAGCGTCTTGAACTGGATTTAACGGATCAGGTCCAAGTCCGCGAATTCATGGCGGCAGAAAAGCCGGATTACGTTTTTCTTGCTGCCGCCAAGGTTGGTGGCATACACGCCAACAACAGCTACCCGGCAGATTTCATTTATGACAACCTGGTGATTGCAACAAATGTCATCAGGGCGGCATACGAAAGTGCCGTGACGAGGCTGCTGTTTCTTGGCAGTTCCTGTGTCTACCCTCGAAATGCCCCACAGCCAATGCCCGAGTCCTGTCTGTTATCCGGGTCGCTAGAGTCTACAAACGAGCCTTACGCAATCGCTAAAATCGCAGGAATTAAACTCTGCGAGTCATTTAATCGGCAATATGGCACCGATTTTCGGAGCATCATGCCGACCAATCTATATGGGCCAAACGATAAATTTGACTTGCAAAACAGTCACGTATTGCCGGTGCTTATCCGTAAATTTCACGAGGCGAAACAAAGTGGGGCCTCCTCGGTAGAGATTTGGGGAACTGGTGAACCGAGGCGCGAGTTTCTTCACGTCGATGATTTGGCAGATGCGGCTCTTTTTGTTATGTGTCTGCCAGATCAAGTATACCAATCGACGGTCGAGCCCATGATGTCGCATATCAATGTTGGCACGGGATCCGATCTGACTATCAGGCAACTCGCGGAGTTGGTTAAAGAAGTCGTCGGATTCAACGGCGTCATTAGGTTCAATACTGAGTATCCTGACGGAACGCCGCGAAAGTTATTGGACGTATCCAAACTTCAGGCATTGGGGTGGAAATCGCAGACGGAATTGGAAGACGGCATCCGAGCAACCCATGAATGGTACTTGCGAGAAGAGCAATCGTAGCTCGCAGAAATTCTGCCTTAGGTGGAGCCTCACGTGCTAATAGCGCACTGTTACCGTCGAGCGCCTACTAGCAGTTGTCCTTGATTCTGTGCCCATTTTTGCTCGCATGCGGTCCATTTTCGGGCTTCCGATAGCGCCCAGATTCTGTGTGGGTTGCTCTAGGATCCTTTGCCCCACGCGGTAAGCATCGATTTCGCTCGAGAACAATATTCACGACTTGGCTGGATAAGGTGTTGCAACCTTGATCGTTCCGGCGGCGAATCGCTTATAATCGCCCCGCTGCCTGAGGGGCAGGGTCTGCCAGTGGCAGTTAAGTGACCGTTCTTCTTTGACCTAGGCTGGGAAAAGGAGCAAGCGCACTGGCTGATCTCGTCGAGAATCGCAGCGCCCGTAGCTCAATCGGATAGAGCATCGGCCTTTGAGCAACAACAGGAGCCTCCGCTGGGAAGCTGAACCAACGGAGTGGACTGCACTGTAACGGGGAAACCTTAACAGGTCATGCTGATGGCAATCCCGTGGAAACCTGCGGTAGAAGGTCGCGGGGCTCCGTAGAGACTATACGTGCAGCGCCTGGGACGGTGAAGAGATAGTCCAGACCACAAACGCTTGAAATTCAAGGGGCTGCGAAAGCAGTAGTGGTAAGCTAAGCCGAGGGTTGCAGGTTCAAGTCCTGCCGGGCGCGCCATTTCGATGCAGCGAAACACGGTAAACCATTTGATGGTGGGTGTAGCTCAGTTGGTAGAGCCCCGGATTGTGATTCCGGTCGTCGTGGGTTCGAGTCCCATCATCCACCCCAATTTGCTCCTTTGGAGGGCGTTTTAGAGGGAGACTAGCTCAATCAGGTAGAGCATCCGGCTCTTAACCGGCAGGTTCGGGGTTCGATTCCCCGGTCTCCCAGCATCTAAAACATGCACAGTTGGCGAGCAGCGACGTTCGAAGCGGAGAGCCCGTTGGGAAGAGACTGCCGGTAAAGCAGGGCACGGGTGGGGAACGATCTATTCCAATTACCAAGCGATGCGTTTGCCGTTATATCGAGTAAAGGTTCCGGTATCGGACATGGTCAGTTCATCGATGAGCTTGCACATTCCTGCGCAACTGTCATCTACCTCAATGCTTGCATTAGTCTCGAGGCCCATACGGGTTTTGGTATGTCCAGGACAGAGCAGCGCAACAATAATTTCATGCTTTCGGAGCGTTTCTGCCAACAGGGTCATAACTTTGTTAAGGGTGGCTTTGCTAGAACCGTAGAGGTATGACGGAATGGTGGATTCGACATTGGAACCGACCGTACTTGAGATCGACACGATTTTTGGATTTTTTCCTAGCAGTAGTGACTCCAGAAACACTTCTGCCATTTTGACTGGCGCAAAGGAATTGGTTCGGACCACTTCGGTCCACAATTCGTAATCCAGGGTGCCAAAGCGCTGGCGCTTGAGGTGTTCAGCGTATGGAAATGGTCCCACGATTCCGGCATTGTTGATTAGCAGGTCTAGTGACCGCCCCCGATGCCTTGCTGCCAGTGTATCGATCGCCTCATGATCCAGTACATCGAGTTTCTCTATCATTACTTCGCTATCTGATTCTTTGGCCAGCTGCTGCAATTCCGCTGCTATTTCGGGCTCGCGGCAGGTGACGATAACCTTCCATCCATGTGCGCTGTAACGGCGTGCGAACGCTAACCCGAGCCCACGATTTGCCCCAGTCACGAGTAATGAAGACATAATGTTTCCTTGATAAATGCGGCAATGGCCAGTTTAGTTGCGTAAATTTGTAGGCAGCGCAGCATTGCGGCGAACCGGTAGCTGGCAGATTGGATGCTACTAAAGTTTAATTGCGGTTGCGGTGCGCCAGCGGGGATTGCCGACCAGATTGAACATTGCCAGCTACTTAGAGCGGAATGGTGTTTCAGCATTGAGCACCAGCGGTGCTTGGTTCTCGTCGCGAATGTGTGTAAAAAATACTTTATAATTGACTGTAAT
>JAYZJE010000110.1:0-3992 GCA_036164895.1 Pseudomonadota bacterium | reverse complement strand
TCACTGCTACAGCACTGGCCGAACAGCATGGGGTCAACCTCCCGTTTTGCTTTAATCGGAAAGAAGTAAAGGTTTATGGAGAGGGTGGTGAAATCGTCGGCGCGCCAATCGAAGGCCGGGTGCTAATCATTGACGACGTGATCACTGCCGGCACCGCCACAAGGGAAGCCATAGCTATAATTCGCCAAGCCGGCGGTGCGCCTGCCGGCGTATTGATCGCGCTGGACCGGCAGGAGAAAGGCGCGGGCGACCTTTCCGCTGTTCAGGAAACCAAGCAATCGCTGGGGATCAAGGTCACCAGCATTGTTCGCCTCGACGATTTAATCGCCTATCTCGAAACCGCCGAGGATTATGTCGGCAACCTCAAGGCCGTAGCCGAATATCGCCAGCGGTACGGCGTTTGAAACGGCAAGCTATCCAGATCAGTCCAAATTTCATAAAACTACGTGACTATTTGCGTGCGGATTCGTGACGATAAAAGGATGTGCAGCTATTTAGTCGCTATAACCCCGATGCAGCGGCGCCATCAATGGATGAGGAACTGGCCAATAAACTGAATTCAATTCTGCGTTAGGATCAGAACCTGAATATGTTCCGGTTAGCACGAATCAAGCTTGTGGCAAAATTTTCTGGCAACATTCAACGCTTCAGGCAACTCCAGCGCATCAACTAGAGCCCGGCAACGCCGCGGTAAATCCCAAGCGATTGATTAATGCTCTTTATCAGAACACTGCCCGCTTAGATTGAGTTGTCAGGATTGTCCCGTATGACCAAAGCCGCCTTCACCGCGTGTGCTGGCGTCAAAATCGCGGACTACGTCAAACTCCACCTGAACTATCGGTACGATAACCATTTGCGCTAAACGCAAACCCGGGTCAATCGTAAAGGGCTGACAACTCCGATTCCAGCACGATACGAGCACCTGACCCTGATAATCGGAATCAATGAGTCCAACCAGATTGCCAAGAACGATCCCATGTTTATGGCCGAGTCCCGAGCGCGGAAGAATGATTGCCGCCAGTTCCGGATCATTGATGTGAATAGCTATGCCGGTAGGTATCAACTCGGTCTGGCCTGGTTCAACAAGCAGTGGCTCATGAACGCAAGCGCGGAGATCGAAGCCGGCTGAACCCTGCGTCGCGTAATCAGGCAATGGATAATCGCGGCCGAGCCGCTCGTCTAGGAGCCGTAGCTGAATTTTTCGTGCTGCCAAAACCGATGCGCCGCTCAGGATGCCGCTGGTTTTAACCGACCTGCCTCAACACCTGACCTAGCTCTGTATCGGCTTGCGATCATCGCGACAAGCTGCCGGGCAAGTTCAGTTTTAGCCATGTTCGGAACTGCTTGGGAACCTCCCGGCCACATAATGATGGCGGAATTATCATCGCGATCGAAACCCAGTTCATTGCCGACCAAGTTCGCGACAATCATATCCAGCCGCTTAACCTCAAGTTTAGTCAACGCATGTTCTTCAAGCTTGTCCGTTTCCGCCGCGAAACCGACAGTAAATGGACCGTGGTCCAGCGCGGCTAAAGTGGCAAGCAGATCAGGCGATTTGATCATCTTTAGCGTAAAGGTGTCCGCGGTTTTTTTTATTTTCTTCGCAACAGTTTGTGCAGGACGATAATCGGAAATAGCAGCGGCACCAACATAAATGTCGGTCTCGCTGATCTTATCCATAGCCGTTTCGTACATATCGGTAGCGCTCTCGACGTCAACACGTGCCACACCCTTGGGCGTCGTCAGGCTCACCGGCCCAGCAATCAACGTCACCAGCGCGCCAGCATCAGCGGCCGCCCGTGAGACCGCGAAACCCATTTTCCCAGAGCTTCTATTGCTAACGAACCTAACGGGATCAATAGCTTCACGAGTTGGGCCAGCGGTAACCATGACCTGCAACCCCCGAAGAATTCCAGCGACTTTGCCCATACCAAGCCTGGCAACGATATCCACTGGTTCGGTCATACGGCCCGGGCCTTCGTCTCCACAGGCCTGCTCGCCTTCCTCTGGACCAATAAGGCGAACATGTCGGCTCTCAAGTTTCTTGCGATTTGCCTGCGTGGACGGGTTGCGCCACATCGCCTGATTCATCGCAGGCGCAAGTACCACCGGAGCATCAGTTGCCAGGCAAACCGTAGTCAACAGGTTTTCTGCCGAACCAGCCGCCAGCTGCGCCATCAGGTTCGCAGTGGCAGGCGCAATCAATATCAGGTCGGCCCAGCGAGCCAGCTCGATATGACCCATGGCCGATTCGGCTTTCTCATCCCACAGATCGCCGCGAACCGGCTCGCCCGATACGGCCTGAAATACGGTCGGCGATACCAGCTTTTCAGCGCTAGCGGTCATAATGACGGTGACTTCGGCGCCTTGTTCTCGCAAGCGCCGTGCTAGGTCGGGGCTTTTGTATGCCGCAATGCCTCCAGTGACCCCTAGTACGATATGCTGTCCCTTAAGCTCAGTCATTACAATTTGCTGTTTTATGATTCTTCACAACAGTCAAAGGGTACCGTAAACCTGTCGATAGTGCTGTGCTATGCCATTACTCGTCACAGTTTCTCAACTGCTGTGTGGACAACCTGTCTTTGCAAACGCGGAAGCTCGGCAGGGCCAGTTAGCTTGCCTATTGCAGCCGGTATTGGTATAAAACGCCTCCTTCGCGCCGCCCAATGCGACTCTAAATTATTGATTTATTGAAGGCTCGTCATGTCCCGAGTATGCCAAGTCACTGGAAAGCGCCCGATGGCCGGAAACAATGTTTCGCACGCCAATAACAGGACGAGACGTCGATTCCTGCCCAATATTCACTCACATCGTCTCTGGGTGGAAAGTGAGCAGCGCTACGTCAAGTTAACCGTGTCCCGGAAAGGGCTCAGAATCATCGATAAGCGTGGAATAGACAAAGTGCTGAGTGACCTGCGTACTCGCGGGGTAAAAATCTAACAAAAGGGCGACGCTACGGTTCACCGGAGACTGAAAAATGAGAGAAAAAATTCGGCTCGTATCATCAGCAGGCACCGGGCATTTTTACACAACGACCAAGAACAAGCGGCTTCATAAGGATAAAGTGGAGATCCGCAAATTCGACCCTAAGATACGCAAACACGTGATGTACAAGGAAGCGAAAATCAAATAAGTAAGATCGGTTTTTGCTTTCATGAAAAAACCCGCCAATGGCGGGTTTTTTGCTTGCTGGGCCAACAAACCGCGACGGAACCAGCTATTAGCTGCCCTGTAGCGCGTAACCGCGGAGTTTGATCGCGAAATCTTCCAGCGCTTTAATTCCGCTGGCCTCGGCCATCATGCACCATTCCTTCAGATGCGTCACAAGAAGTTCATTACTGACATTGGCCTGCTCCCACAGTTCGGTCAGGCGCTCCCGGTACTCGTGAACAATACGGAGTGTCTGGTGGTTGGCAAGCAAAGTTGCCAAACGAGCCTGGGCTACATCGTCGAGCCAGCCAGGGTGGCGTACTACTAGTTTCCGTGCTTTGCGCAATAAGCGGCTGTTTCGGTTGGCGCGCCGCTCGCTCCGAAGCACCGGCAGCGTAACCTTGCGTGTGTAATCCCGCAGCACATGCATACGATTTACTAGAATGCCCTGCAGCATCTCCAAATCTGCGTGACGCGGCTCGTCCACCACGTTTGGTTTTGGAGCCAGGCGGCGAACTCTGCACAAACCCACTGCTTGCAGGATGCGAATGTAAAACCAACCGATGTCAATTTCCCACCAACGCAATGAAAACTTTGCCGACGTAGGAAACGCATGGTGATTGTTATGCAATTCTTCGCCACCGATCAGAATCGCAACCGGTATCATATTTGTCGATGCATCGTCTGTCTCAAAATTCCGATAACCCGAATGATGGCCAAGGCCGTTGATTCCACCAGCTGCGAACACTGGCATTGCAAGCATCTGAATGGCCAGAATCGTGATACCAACCACCCCAAACAAAAGCACATCAATACCGACCATCATCACGATACCTAAACTT
>JAYZJE010000109.1:0-2561 GCA_036164895.1 Pseudomonadota bacterium | reverse complement strand
GCATCAGCACTCATGCCAAAACCGGCAACTTCAGCCATGATATTAGCGCCTCGTTTTCGGGCACACTCCAGTTCTTCAAGCACTAAGCAGCCCGCCCCATTACTCAAAACAAAGCCGTCACGGCCCGCGTCCCAAGGTCGGCTGGCCGACTCGGGATCATCATTTCTTGTGGACAATGCACGAGCCGCACAGAAACCACCAATCCCGAGTGCTGTCGTGGCGTATTCTGATCCGCCGGCCAACATAACGTCCGCGTCGCCATGAGTGACAGCACGTGCGGCAATACCGATACTGTGCGTCGAAGTCGCACACGCAGTCGCTAGTCCAAGATTGGGACCACGCAGACCGAATTGAATCGAAACGTGTCCCGACACCATGTTGACAATGCTGCCGGGAATGAAAAACGGGGATATCTTGCGTGGGCCGCCCGCAAGATAATTCTCACAATTCGTCTGAATTGTACCAATGCCGCCGATTCCTGACCCTATCGCAACACCAATCCGATCAACATTGGTTTCATCGAACTCTAGCCCTGAATTGTCGATTGCCTCGCGCGCTGCAGCTATGCCATAGGCCATGAAAGGATCAATTCTGCGAACATCTTTGGCCGAAAGATATTCGGTCGGGTCAAAGTTTTTTATACAGCCGCCAAACCGCGTCGAGAACTTACTGGCGTCGAACTCACTGACCGGGATCGGGGAGATACCGCTGCGGCCATTAACCACATTCTCCCACGCAGACTCGGTATCGTTACCGACGGGAGCAACGATCCCTGTACCGGTTACAACAACCCGCCTGGTCATTGAGCCACCCATTGGATAAGAAAATGCGAAAGCTCGGTTACCCGAGCACCCGTAACGGAAACTCAAGCAGCGCTAGGTTGCGCTTTGATATGGTCGATCGCCTGCTGCACAGTCGTAATTTTCTCGGCGGCCTCATCAGGTATCTCAATTTCGAATTCTTCCTCAAGGGCCATAACAAGTTCCACCGTGTCCAAGGAATCGGCTCCGAGGTCGTCAACGAACGAAGATTCATTTTTGACCTCTTCCTCTTTAACGCCTAGTTGCTCAGCCACGATATTTTTAACCTGCTCTTCGATGCTGCTCATACTCGAATTGTCCTCTCAAAGGCTTTACTACTGAGTGTTTCGTGACACGGGATCCAGTGTGCGTATTCTAAGGCAATAATTTCAGCCATGCTAGCACCTTGGTTTAGTTTGTCTGTAACGCCCTGACATACAGCCTAAACCCTTTCAAACCATACTCATACCACCATTTACATGAATGGTCTCGCCGGTAATATAAGCGCCCGCCGGCGACGCAAGAAACAGAACTGCAGCGGCAACATCATCCGGCTGCCCTATTCGTCCCAGCGGAATTTGGTCCACCATGGACCGACGCAGCTCTTCTCCCAGTCTATTGGTCATAGCCGTTTGAATAAACCCTGGTGCAACGACATTGACGGTGATACCGCGCGGTGCAACCTCGCGAGCCAGCGATTTACTGAATCCAATAACCCCGGCCTTTGCTGCCGCGTAGTTGGATTGACCCGCGTTGCCCATAACACCGATTACGGATGCGATATTGATAATTCGACCGCTGCGCCTCTTCATCATTCCACGCAGGCAAGCTTTGCACGTATAGAAGAGCCCCGAAAGGTTGGTTTGCAATACGTCGTTCCACTCTTCGGGTTTCATGCGCAACAAAAAATTATCCCGCACGATGCCGGCATTGTTAACCAGTCCGTCAACACGACCGAAATTGTCAATGGCAGCTTGAATGATTTCGTGGGCGCTGTCCCATTCAGCAACGCTATCGAAGTTCGCTATCGCTACGCCGCCAAGGTCGGAAATTTCCTTGACGACTTCGGCAGCGGGGCCGGTGTCGCTACCCTCCCCGTCCGCACTGACGCCGAGATCGTTGACAACGACTTTTGCACCCACTGCAGCCAACTTAATTGCAATAGCTCGGCCAATGCCGCGACCCGCACCAGTGACGACGAAAACCTTACCGTCTAATATCTTATTTGCGCTCACTTTGTTCTCCAAGAAATCCTCTTTTTCTCATGTTGTCCGGATCGATCACTTCGCGGATCAATTTTACCTGTGCTTTAGTCGGTGGTGCAGTCTCGGGAAATGGGCCCTCCGACAACAGCAGCTCGAACCCTATTTAAGCAAGCCAAGTACGATCAGGCGACGCTGAATCCCCACCTCATCACACTTGGCCGTAATCGACTCAGCTTGTTTCGCGCTCGCAGCGAAACAAACTCCACAGAGCGATGACCAGGCCCCCGAGTGCGCCGCATAAATGCGCATCCACCGCAACCGGGCCGCCGGCCATTTGCTGTGACAACGGTAAAGCGCCAAAGGTTTGCTCCCAGCCGATTTTAGCGGCGACGATAACCAGAACTAACAGGCCCATCCAATCGCCCTCCTGAATCCACCGCACCGCACCGATCACAATAATGCCGTGCAGGACGCCGGACAACCCGACATAGAAACTGAGTTGCGGGTTGAAAAAATACAGACCTGCACTGGTCAACATCGCAGTCGCAAGCATCCC
>JAYZJE010000108.1:0-3818 GCA_036164895.1 Pseudomonadota bacterium | reverse complement strand
TAGTTCGGTTGTCCTATTTTGTTCATTAACCTCTCCCGTTTATGACGCTCGCCGCTTGCGCTCGATCAGCTGCATGATCAACGGCGTCAAGATAAGTTGCATGGCGAGATCGAGTTTGTTGCCACGAATTACAATTGAGTTGGCGCGTGACATAAAGCTTCCGTGGATCATCGACACCAAATAAGGAAAATCAATGCCGCGCGGATTTTTAAAACGAATAATCACCATCGATTCGTCAGGTGTTGGAATCCACCTGGCGATGAATGGGTTAGACGTATCGACCGTTGGAATACGCTGGAAATTGACATCAGTTTCGGTAAATTGAGGACAGATGAATTGAATATAATCCGGCATACGCCGAAGGATGGTGTCGGTGACCGCTTCAGTAGAATAGCCGCGAGCCTCCTTGTCACGATGAATCTTTTGAATCCATTCTAGGTTGATTACCGGTACCACGCCAATCTTAAGATCTGCGTATTGCGCGACATTCACCGTATCCGTGACGAGCGCCCCGTGAAGGCCCTCATAGAAGAGCAGGTCGGAATCTTCGGGTAATTCCTGCCACTCGGTAAACGTGCCGGGCGGTGCTCCGTACAAGTCCGCTTCGTTCTGGTCATGCACGTAATGACGCGTACGGCTGGTGCCGTTTTCATCAAATTGTTTAAATATTGATTCAAGCTCTTCAAATAGATTGGCCTCTGGCCCAAAGTGGCTGAAATGATTATTGCCCCTTTCCGCCTCCTCGGCCATGACGCGTTTCATATCGGCGCGATCAAATTTGTGAAAGGCATCACCATCGATGAATGAGGCGTTAACTTTTTCCCGCCAAAAAATTTGCTCAAAAGTGTCCTTGACCGATGACGTGCCCGCACCCGACGAGCCTGTAACGGAAATGATAGGATATTTAATCGACATAACGTGTTCTTTAGTTCTTTTTCGACTTAGAATAGGAAAAGCCCACGTTGGCTAAACAGCGGAGACTGCTCGCTGACGGTCTTCTGGTAGCGGCCTTTGGGCACTACTTCGGAAATGGGCCCGCCAGGCGCCTGAAATTTGACCGAAAGCTTACCGGGTTCACTTAAGATTTTGGCACCTGATGCGGCAAGCTTTTCCACGAAGACATCAACGTCATCGACCTCGATACCAAAATGATGGATACACGGAGCAGGACCGGCTAGGGAAGCCTGGTCAGCATTTTCGTGTTCGTAATTGATGAGCGTGAGGTCCATAACCCCGTCCGTCAGGTGGCGCGAATTGTGATTGCCCATACGCCCTTCATGTTGGACAGTGTTAACATGTCGGAACCCGAAGACGGTCTCATAAAAAGCGCTCGTTTTACCTATATCGTCAACCTTGAGCACAATATGAGTGATGCGTGGCATGGAGACCTCTCTTCTGCCAATTACGCTTGCTTCGAGCATTGCGAAGGCCGTTTAGAGAATTGAAACGATAGAGATAATAACAAATCACGTTTTCTGCAACCCAGCACCTCCACATGTTTATCATGATCATTCGGCAAATACGTTTACTTCGTATCCATCTTCCGCTCCTAACGCCGTACCGGTTGTCCTATCGCACCGTTGAGGCCTTTGAACCAATGTTGATAGAAGTTTGCGACGGCAATGGTCACAGCGGTTGGGGGGAGGGACACATTTCGCCCGGTTCCGGCAACGAGACGCCGGAACAGGGGTGGAAATTTTGCAGCGATGCGATGGCTGTCGCCGTTGGTCAGGATGTCGCCACAGTCAAATCTAGCTTTACCGACGCCCTCGAAACCAATCCGGTCGCCGCCAGCGCAATGATCTCGGCCCTTGAAATGCTTGGGGGTGATCCCCTCCTGCAACCACCAGCGGAAGAAACGCGGCTTTCGCTGCTAACTCCCGTCAACGGCTTGACGCCGAAGGAGATCGAACCGGAAATCGAGAACAGGCTGGCGGAAGGATACCGTACCTTTAAAATCAAGGTTGGTAAGATCCTTAACGATGATATCGAGCGCGTCCGTACTATCCAACGCGCTTTAGCTGGTCGTGCTACAATGCGCATCGACGCCAACCGAGCCTACTCGGAGGAAGACGGCTGTAGGTTCGCGGCGGCGCTACATCCTGAAAACATTGAGCTTTTCGAGCAACCTTGCGCCGCTGAGGACTGGGACGCCAACACCGCCGTTGCCGCCGTGTCGCCGGTGCCGGTGATGCTCGACGAGCCGATCAGCTCAATTCTCGATATCGAGCGCGCAGCATCCATCAAAGGGGTCGGTCTCTGCAAGCTGAAACTTAAGCGTTTTGGCGGCCTCTCACGTCTCAAGCAGGCGCTGGATCGGACGCGCGAACTCGGTATGATCCCTGTCCTTGGCGATGGTTTGGGCACTGAACTGAACTGCTGGATGGAAGCTTGCGTAGCGCGGACGACCATTGACAACGCTGGCGAGTTCAACGGGTTTCTGAAATCTAAAACCCGCTTGTTTTCTGAGCCCCTCGAGTTTGCCAACGGGTATGTTCTTTTAAAGCCGGGCTACCATCCACGAATTGACGAGACAACACTTGCCCGCCACACTATGGCAGAAGAATGTTTCGGATTTTAGGCAATGGACTTTGAGCCAAATCGGACGTAACGGAGGCCGAAAGCATGGGGTTGGAAATTGTTCCGTTGGGCAAAGCACTGGGTGTTGAGGTACTTGGTCTCGACCCACGTGCGCCGGTAAACGACACAAACAGGGAAGCCCTTGTAGCCGCCTGGCGGGAACATTTGGTTTTGCTCTTTCGTGGATACGCACTATCAGATACGCAACTTATTGCATTCAGCCGAGTTTTTGGGGAGTTGGATCCACCGGGCACGAACCCCTACGGTGCCCCGTATTTGCCGGAATTTCCGGAACTCAACGTCATTTCCAACGTCATCGAGGACGGTCGCCCGATCGGCGGACTGGGTGCCGGTGAGGCGGTCTGGCACGCTGACATGACCTACCAAGACCGGCCCCCAAAGGCTGCTGTTATTCACTCTATCGAGGTCCCCGAGACCGGCAGCAATACCTACTTTGCGAACATGGTCACTGCTTACGAGTTCTTACCAAGCGGCCTGATGGAGCAAATTGAAGGACGCGTTACCATCCATGATGCGGCCCACAACAGCACGGGTGAGCTGCGCAAGGGATATAGGGAGACCACGGACATACGCGACACGCCGGGCGCCCGCCATCCTTTAGTCCGTGCAGATCCGGAAACTGGACGAAAGGCTCTGTTCCTAGGCCGTCGACCGCATAGCTTCATCATCGGATTCGAAGTGGAGGAAAGCGAGGCAATCCTGGATTCACTTTGGCAACATGCCACTCAAACGCGGTTTGTCATTGCCCACGAGTGGAAGGTCGCCGATACCCTGATCTGGAATAATTTGTGTTTGCTGCACCGGCGGGACGCCTTCGATAATACTGCGCGGCGGATCATGCACCGGGCCCAGATTCGCGGTGATAAATCGATAAACTGAGAACCTAGTCTATTGCCGGAACCGGGCCAGTCCAGCTAGGTTCGGGGCCTCGAAAGCAATATCGCACCAGGCTTCAAGTTCGGCGGTCAGTTCAACGGGATACTCCCCGATGGCGGCGTTAGAGCGGTATTTAGCCCGGAGCTCCTCGCCCAATAACGGTTCGCGTGCGCCGCCTCTGAGATGAGGCTGTTCAAATTCGTGCACGTTTCCGTTGGCCATCGTCACCCTGAGATGTCCCGAATAGTTGGCTGGATAATCGTTGGCCGGGTCAATCTCATAGTCAACCTTGGCCGCCAATTTCAAAATTTTCGGATCGGAAATTCGTGCCTCGGTGAACT
>JAYZJE010000107.1:0-3295 GCA_036164895.1 Pseudomonadota bacterium | reverse complement strand
AAAACCAGCATCACGTCAATGTAAGGCACGACATTGATTTCGCCCATCAGCCGCCGCTTTCTTCTTGTTTGTATCAACTCTTCCCTCGCTCGCCCTCTGCCGAATAAACATAGCGTTGCAGCACCGCCGAAAACTCCTCACCAAAGGCGTCGTACCGAATCTCCAGCCGCCCCACCTGATCGGCGTAACGGTTGTAAGCGATTACGGCTGGAATCGCCGCAAACAGCCCCATCGCAGTCGCCACTAGCGCCTCTGCAATTCCGGGGGCGACCATCGCTAGAGTGGCGGACTGCACATTACCCAGCGCCCGGAAGGAGTTCATGATGCCCCAGACAGTGCCGAACAATCCGACGTAAGGACTTGTAGAACCTACGGTTGCCAGCACCGCCAAGTTATGCTCTAAACGGTCCATTTCCCGCAGCTGCGCCACCCTCATCGCGCGCCGTGCCCCGTCGAGAATCTCCGCGGCGCCGAGGCCATCCTCAGCCTTCAACCGACGAAACTCACGGAATCCCGCTTCAAAGATGCCGGCCATGTCCACCGGTGTTTCGCCACGCTTGGTAATGTCAGCGTAAATCGAAGTCAGATCGCCGCCTGACCAAAAGCTCAACTCAAAAGCATCTGAGTCCCTCAATGCATCATGCAACAACCGACGTTTTCGGATAATGATTGCCCATGAGGCAATGGAAGTAAGGAGCAACAGGACCAATACCAATTGAACAACGAGGCTGGCCTCGATCACCAGTTGGATGAAGGACAAGTTCGCCGTCATAGATTCCGCACCTCAAAACCCGTTGTCATTGATGTGACCACAGGCCCGATAGCTGGCACTTTGCGCCCATGTGGGCTCAATCTTCTTCCGAGGCAAACAATGAGGGTTCTTCCGAGGGCGAACCGCCAGGACTCGGCAACCCTAGCTGCCGGTAAGCAAGGGGCGTTGCCGTGCGACCGCGCGGCGTTCGCATCATAAAACCCTGCTGAATAAGGTACGGTTCGAACACGTCTTCAATCGTCCCGCGTTCTTCGCCAATTGCGGCAGCTATAGAGTCAACACCGACTGGCCCACCATCGAATTTCTCAATGATTGCCGCCAACAGTTTCCGATCCATCATATCTAAACCATCCGGGTCAACGTCGAGCATATCCATCGCCGACCGCGCCACCGCGGCATCGATGCGCCCGTCGACTTCAACTTCAGCATAATCACGCACCCTGCGAAGCAATCGATTCGCAATTCGCGGGGTACCTCGAGCACGCGCGGCAATTTCACTGGCACCGTTCTCTTGGATCTCCACCCCAACGATGCCGGCCGTGCGATTAATGATCGCGCGCAATTCATCGGTGGTGTAGAACTCCAGTCGTTGCACAATTCCAAAACGGTCACGTAGCGGCGATGTCATCAACCCAGCCCGCGTGGTCGCACCAACCAGAGTAAATGGCTGCAAATTAAGCTTGATGGAGCGTGCCGCCGGACCCTCGCCAATCATGATATCCAACTGATAATCCTCCATCGCTGGATACAGGATCTCCTCTACCACCGGGCTGAGACGATGAATCTCATCAACGAACAGAACGTCATTGGGTTCTAAACTCGTCAGCATTGCCGCCAAGTCCCCTGGCCGCTCCAGCACCGGGCCCGAGGTATGCCGCAGGTTGACGTTCAGTTCTTTTGCAATAATGTGGGCTAGCGTTGTTTTACCTAGACCTGGAGGCCCAAAAATAACCGTATGATCAAGGGCTTCTGAGCGATTTCTCGCAGCAGTTATAAAAATCCTCATTTGGCGTTTGACGCCCTCTTGACCGACGTACTCATCCAACCGCAGCGGCCGAATGGCGCGCTCGATCGCCTCGTCAGACGTCCCCAGATCCGCTGAAATCAACCGCTCGCTTTCTGCCAACTCTTGGTTACCCCTGTGTTCAGCCAGCCCGCCCCACTCCAGCCGACCGCAACGCAATTTGGAGAATTTCCTCGGTCGTCTGTCCCTCCGACAATGCCGGCTCCAACATTCGACGCGCTTCAGTAGGTTTGTACCCCAATGCCGTCAGTGCATTGTAAGCCTCCGTGCTAGCTCCAGCGCCATCGGCACCCTGCCTTTGCAGCGATTCTGGGGCGCCATCGAGATGCCGCTCGACCCGGTCACGCAGATCCATAATCAACCTTTCCGCGGTTTTGCGACCGACGCCGGGCAAATGCACCAATGCTGCTTTGTCCTCTTCACGCACGCAACGAATAAAGCCCTCCACGCTGATACCGGAAAGGATCGACAAGGAGAGCTTCGCTCCAACGCCAGTCACTTTCAGCAAGTCGCGAAATAACTGGCGTTCATCTTCGGTCAAAAACCCATACAAAGTCTGCTGGTCTTCACGTGCAACAAAATGGGTGCGTAGGTGGACCTCCTCGCCGATCGGTGGAAGTTTAATGCAGGTGGATAACGGCGCTTCGATCTCGTAACCGACCCCATGCACGTCCACCAACAGAAATGGTGGTGATTTCTGTGTCAGAATTCCTCTCACGAAACCGATCATTGCTGAGCCCCCGCAGCAACCACGCGGTTCTTTTCCAGACGCGTAGCTAGCGGTCGAGTATGCGCATGGCACAGGGCCACAGCCAAAGCATCCGACTCGTCAGCGCCTAACGTGGTCTCAATTCCGAGCAGTGCCTTGACCATGTGCTGAACCTGAACCTTGTCCGCATTACCCCGGCCAACTACGGATTTCTTCACCACCCGGGCTGCGTACTCGTAAACGACCAGTTCGTGTTCAAATGTTCCGCAAATGGCTGCGGCACGCGCCTGACTAAGTTTCAGCACACTATCTGCATTACGATGCATGAACACTTTCTCGACGGCAACTTCATCGGGATGGAACTCATCCACGATTCTACGAATCTCAAAATAGATCGACTTTAGCCGATTGGCAGAGTCCGAACCGACACCCGGAATCTTGCCGCTGGTAAGGTAGCGTGACTGAAGGCCATCGGTGTCAATCAGACCATAGCCGGTCAAGCGGTAGCCGGGATCGATGCCCAACACCCGGATGCGTGTAGTCATTTCTCCACCCCGATCGCCCTCAGAAAAGGCTTACAGCCGCGCAAGCACATCATCGGGAATTTCTGCATTCGAATATACATTCTGAACGTCATCGAGGTCTTCAAGCGCTTCTAACAGTTTCAGCATGCTATCGGCTTCCTTCTCCACGAGTTCCGTCCCGAGAGACGAGCGCAGCGTCACCTCAGCCAGTTCGAGATCTAGCCCAGCCCCCTCCATGGCATCTTTAACCGTATTGTAATCGGCTG
>JAYZJE010000106.1:0-4477 GCA_036164895.1 Pseudomonadota bacterium | reverse complement strand
AACTTGTTCACCTATCTGAAGCTTATAGGCACCGAGCACAAAAAAGACGCGCTTAAGGCAATATCAACCATTGTTGATGGCTGCTTCACCAGCGCTGAATCGCGATAGGCAACTCGACCGAAACATTCACCACAATAGATCCAATCACTACGTCGCTAGGTTAGACTCTATTGCAATGCAGGCACAACGCGTTCACCGAGCAATCTGATTGAATCCTCCGGCTGCCCATACAACCTGATGGCAAACTCATTAACACCGGCCCGCTGGTAACTCATTATCCGATCGGTTAGTGCATCAACCTCGTCTAAGTCGCCTGTAAGCGTCAAATGCTCCACTAGTGTATCAACGATGCGATCCGGCACGCCTTCTATAACGGGCGAATTCGCCGCGTAGGCCTTTGCGAATGCACCTAGGTTTTTTTCAACAAAAGTACTGTCGTCTGCGTCCATGAATGTCGAGGTATACATCTTGTCTAACAGTCCCCTGACAAATAACTTAGCGCGTGCTTCGCGTACTGCTTGGGCCCGGTCAGCTTTGACGTGCCAGGAAACAAGATTGCTGACACGGAAATCAGACTTAGACCTTCCAGAATCCTCCAATGCCTTATAGATAACATTCATGGTGGCATGGATCAGTTGCAAGGGTGTATCGCTCAACATTAATCCATCGGCTGCTCGTGCAGCCAAGCGCAACATCTGGTCCTTGCTAGCGGCTATATAGAGCTGCGGCGGCGAATCGATAGCCCAATCTGGATGGTAACCATGAATCTGAAAAGCCTGTCCAATGAAGTCCAGCGGTTTCTCCGTGGCAGATCTTTTTATAAACTCAACGCATTCCCTAACCCCACGCACCATTTGGGGCATCATTGTGCGGCGGTGGGGCTTTAAACCCATCCCGATGACCGTCCCACCTCCACCGCCGACAACCAAATTCGCGCGTCCATTGGAAAACTCATTTAGGGTGAACAACTGGTTGGCCATCTTCAGCGGATGCACCTCAAATGGACTGATTGCAACGGGCCCCAATCGAATGCTGCTTGTTTTCCGCGCAGCTTCCATAAAACACATAAAAGGGTCACGTGCGGCCAAATGATTGGCAGTCCACACGGCACCAAATGCATAGGTCTCGGCCAACGCTGCAAGTTCAGCAAAGCGTGCCGGGCTATCCGGCTCTAGTACGATGTCAATTTGCATAGAAGCGCACTACTTATTTATTCGTGTTGAATCAATTCCCAGGCTCGGACGGTCTGCGATAGTCGTCACCCCCCCCATTTAGCAAAAATATCAGCCCATTTCGTATCTGTCTGGCCAAACAGATCAGGGTAACTTTCCGTCAAAAGCTGGCGAGACACGGGCGCGAATTTTTCCGGGCCGCCTTCGGCTGGCAGTTGCCTAGTCGCATCAATGACGATCTTGCTGCTCAGAAATGTTTGCGGCTTGCTTGGATCCGGCACAAACATCTGAGTTTGCGGCACGACCAGCGTGGAGCTACCCGGCTGCCAGCGCGCACCAATAGCATGCAACACCTTGACGGGATTAAAAATGTCGACGTCGTCATCTACGACGATGACGATTTTATTTTGGCCCGGGTTCGCGGAAACATATTGGCCGGCTGCCATCCCCTCGCCGGGAAAGCGTTTTTTGATGCGTACAAACACAACGCCGATAGTTCCTTTCGGAGTATAAAAACCGGTCAGATTAGGGATTAGCTGTTTGTAGCGATGGAATTCTGCTGCCGTCTGAGGCCCTTTAGGCATGTCAAGCGTAATTCCAGTGAATGAATTTTGAAGCCATGGCTTTTCACGATGAGTGACCACTTTGAGGTTCATGAAAAAGTTAGCGGGTACCTGCGCGCCGAGAAACCCAAAAAGCTCACCATAAGGCCCTTCCGGCGCCGTCTCGTTAAGTGGAATCTCGCCCTCAATAATCATCTCAGCGTGCGCTGGAACGGAAATATCGCAGGTTTCGCAGCTAACCACCTCGACCGGCTTACCCCGCAGTCCCCCGGCCACTTCAAGCTCGTTGACGCCAAAGTCAGCCATCTTGGTGCTGCTCGCGACCCAGGTAATAGGGTCCACGCCTACAGCGACAGCGCAATGGGCCACCTTGTCGCCGCGTTTCCGCATGCTGTTCAGAATGCGCCAGGCGTCCTGGCCTGGCCCCGCATTCATTCCGATTTGTCGCGGCCCTTGCACCTGACAGCGGTAGGTGCCAACGTTGGACCCATATTCCGAGTCCTCGATAAACATGGCACCCATATTGATGTAACGCCCGGCATCGGCCGGATTATTTTTTAGCCAAGCAAACTGCTCGATATCAATGTCGTTGCCTGTAAGGATCACCTGTTTGCATGGTGCGGCTGCCGCATTCGGGAATTCTACTGGCGGGATTCGCTGCCAGTTACCACCGCTATCGAGACGACCGAAGAGTTCATTCATAACCGCCCAGTACATCTCCTCCTGGTCCTGGGAAACTTTTTCGACCCCGAACACCAGCGCTTCGTCGACCCAGCTCCCGAATTGGTTACCCAACACGGGCCCTTCGCGCCACTGGCCACCGGTCTTGACTCGCTCAACGATAAAGGCCGGAGCTTTTTCATACCCAAGACGATCGAGAAGTCGGTGGGCAAATCCAGTCATTTCGAACGCATCCTGGTCCATTTTGGCAATACGCTCGACCCGCCCGCGAATTTCAAGGTCATTCAGAAAGTCCCGAACTGAGTCGTACGGGCCACCCCCTGACATGGTTGCAGAAATTTGTGACGTCACACGGCTCATTACTAAAGCTCCACGATGTAATCGGCACTACGAGTCAGAACCGATGTTCATGCCTCTGCTTGCCCCTGGGAACAAATCCTGCGGGGACTGAACTGCTTTGATCAACCTACAAAAGGAGCGCTGACCGCTAGGCGCTTAGAACCAATCACCATCGCTTGGCTCCGTAAAGGGATTGATAACCGCCACCCAACAAAGCGGTAATCTAACTGCAAACACGCTGTTTTCAGGGTTCAACAAAGGGAGACAGGAAATGGGCCAAGCAAAAACCCGCCACTAGGCCAGGGCTAGTTTCGTGCAAGGCAAATGATATTCAACTGCCCTCTAACAGGCTGCCTGCGACAAAGTCTTGCGCGCCCGCTTGGCAAGCTCGTTCATGACG
Source organism: Pseudomonadota bacterium (assembly GCA_036164895.1). Taxonomy (GTDB): domain Bacteria; phylum Pseudomonadota; class Gammaproteobacteria; order Steroidobacterales; genus JAPUGB01. The sequence continues at coordinate 1,322 of JAYZJE010000106.1, read as the reverse complement.
ATGACGCAAATAGCGGCGATCACACAAGCACTGATCATTAGATTCAACGCCGGAATATAGCTGTCTAAAGTCACCCGCATTATCCCAATTACCTGGGTTCCCAGCGCCCCAGCCATGGTGTCGACGAATGTAAAGATCCCCAGTATCTTCCCATAAGCCCGGCCTGCAAAATGCTCCGCTATCACCAACTGAATCATAGCAAAGGCTCCACCAGCCGCCATTCCGTAGATCACAGCATATGCGAATATCATCACCGTGCTCTCGGCATTGATGCTGCGCAGCACAATTAGCCCTATCGCTAGATTGATGATACTGCCTAACATAACGTGTGCTTTGTTGAGTCGGTCGCTTAAATAACCGAATCCGGCCTTGCCGGCGATTCCAGCCCAGAAAAAGGCGCTGAAGGCAAGTGGAATTATGGATTTATCCACGCCTAAATCCTGGCCCAGATAAATAGCTTGGTGCTGAAGCACGCCGACCAAGCAAAACCACAAGGTGCCTGTAGCAAAAGCAAGCAAGTAAAAGATCGGCGACTTGAGTGCCTCTAGCAAGGTTGGACCGCTTGCAACCTGTAAAGCCGGCATAGTAGCTGTCAAAGGCTCGGTGGTCTGAACAACGCCGTCCGGATTGAGCCCCAGGTCCTGTGGTCGATTACGAACCATGAATATCAAGGGAAGAATCATCAGAATTCCACCCAGAACGGCAAGCAAGGCAACAGCTTCACGCCAACCACTTTCCACAAGCGTTTGCCGCACTATCAATGGAAACACGGCGCCACCGAAACTGGCACCCATGAGTAGCAAACCGACCGCAACGCCCCGGTATCGAACAAACCAGCGCGTCAACACCAACATGTTGGCGACAAGACCAGCCAACCCGAAGCCCAATCCAAAAACAACGTAAATTACCATCAGCTGGCTCAGAGAATTGGCGAGCGGATAAAAGCCTAGAGCCAGCGCAACGATCCCGTAGCCCAGCAGCATGAGGAGTCTCGGCGAATAGCGATCAAGCAACGCGCCACCAAACGGGTGCAGGATAGCTGCTGCAACAAAAAAAACCGCTACCGGGCGTGTGACTTCTGCCTCGTTCCAGCCAAATTCGTTGATGAGTTCCGGATAGAAAAGCGGCAGAGTAAAGGTCACAATGCCATTCGATGAGGCGTAAACCAGAAAAAGCCCCAACAGAACCCACCAACCAACGTAGATTCGACTCATGACAGGCTCCGCATACGGATAAACAATGAGTGGAGTTCGCTTTATTCCTTCTGACCGCCCTGCGCCATTTACACCGGCTGCACCAGCTGCCGGTCAACCTGGCATGTG
>JAYZJE010000105.1:0-6196 GCA_036164895.1 Pseudomonadota bacterium | reverse complement strand
ATCGCAGCGATCATTTCTCTTACGGTGGTCTTGCCATTGCTGCCAGTAACCGCGATAACCGGCAACGTAAATCCGTTTCGCCATGCACGTGCCAGTTTCCCCAACGCCTTTCGGGTGTCCGTCACTCGCACCTGTGGCAGTTCGCAGTCGCATTGCCGCTCAACCACGACGCCCGCCGCGCCGCGGCTCGCCGCTTCAGCGACGAATTGCGTCGCATCGTAACGCTCGCCCGGCAACGCAAAAAACAGCTGACCCTGCGACAGTGACCGAGTGTCTGTGCTGACGGATTCGAACGCTCGGTCGGCACCAATCAGCTGTCCGCCCAGCTCAGTTGCAACCATCGCAAGAGTCCCCATGCTCATTCCGCCAAACCCAGCGCTGCGCGCGCAACCTGTTCGTCGGAAAACTCACGCGCCTTGCCCTTGGTGATCTGTACTGTTTCGCTGCCTTTTCCCGCGACCAGCACGACATCCTTCGCTGCCGCCCCCTCAACGGCCGCGTGTATTGCAGCGGCCCTATCTTGCACGACTTCAACTGCGGCACCGCTTCCGGTGCCGCCGACAATCTCGCGGATAATTGTGCTTGGATTTTCATCGCGGGGATTGTCGTCGGTGATGATGGTGCGATCCGCTATCGCGGCTGCTACCGCGCCCATGTCGCCGCGTTTGCCCGGATCGCGATTACCACCACAACCGAACACACACCAGACGCTGCCCCGGCAATGCTCTTTGACAGCTACCAAGGCCTTGCGCAACCCGTCGGGCGTATGGGCAAAGTCAACGACCACGGTGGGCTGACCTGGAACCTGTTCTAAGGTTTGCATGCGGCCAGGCGGCCCGATGCACCCAGCCAGTGCGGTAGCCGCCTGCACCAGTGAAAACTCCTGTGCCAGCAAAACCCCAGTCGCGACAACGAGGTTCTCTAAGTTAAAGCGACCCCACAATCGGCTGCTGAGTTTTGCTTGACCGAACCTTCCAGACAGCTTAAGCCGCAGACCATCTGGTCCGGACTCGACCAGTTCCGCCGTCAGATCTGGGGCAACCTCGGCTTTCGCTGTGTCCGCAACACTCACAGTGATCGCATTAACGTCGGCGGGTAAACGACCTAACAAAGCTTGACCAAAAGCATCGCCAACGTTCAACACGTCCGTTTCAATACCGGGCTCCAAAAACAACTGGGCTTTGGCTTCGGCATAGGCATTCAACGTGCGGTGATAATCGAGATGATCGCGGCTTAAATTGGTCAACGCCGCGGTGCGGAATCGGACGCCATCGACGCGGCCCTGGTGAAGGCCGTGCGATGACACCTCCATGATCGCGTCGGAAGCACCGGCATCGACTAGTGCGCGCAGCCGACGGTGGACCGCTATGCAGCCTGGCGTGGTAAGCGCGCTCGGCACCAATGCTGGGCCAATGCCGTATCCGAGCGTTCCCAAATACGCGCTCGTGCGGCCAAGGCGGTTCAACGCTTGGGCCACCAACCAAGCGGTCGTGGTTTTGCCGTTGGTGCCGGTGATTCCCGTAACGTTCAGCGCCGCCGAAGGCGTAGCAAAAAACTGATCCGCAATTGTACCGATTTGCTCTCGTAAACCCGGCACTGCAATTCCAACGACCGTGTCCGGAAACTCTGGTCGGGCGAATTGTGGGGATGGCTCCCAGGCCACTGCAGCGACGTTTGCAGCGAACGCCTCGTCGATAAATTCCAGGCCGTGATGGCGATCGCCCGCATAGGCCAGAAACAGCCCGCCAGAAACTGATCGGCTGCTATGCGCTGTGATGTCTGTGACGATCAGGTCGGGGACTTCGATATTCATACCCTTCATCAGCATCCGCAGTTTCATTCCTTCTCGAGTTGTCTGAGCTACCATCACTTAAAATTTGCCGCGACCGTCGTTGACCCGTCGCGAAGTTCATCCGCTGCATCCGGCGGTATAGCCAGAATCCGCAGCGCGCCGGCCATCACCTTTGCAAACACCGGCGCGGCTACCTGACCACCGTAGTACGCGTCCGTGCCGGGCTCGTCGACGACTATGACGGCCGCCAGTCGCGGATTCGAAGTCGGCACGATTCCGGCAAACACAGCGGTGTAGAGATCTTCGGAGTAACCCCCGCTGGCAAATTTACGCGTGGTTCCGGTTTTTCCAGCGACCCGGTAGCCCCTTACTGCTGCCCTATGGCCAGTCCCATCCGGGCTGACCACAGTTTCAAGCATTGCGATTAATGCACCAGCCGTATCCGCGCGAATGACCCGTCTCGCGATCGGCGGCCTATCGACCGCCAGCAAAGAAACAGGGCGCTGAAGCCCACCGGCCGCGAACACCGCGTAGGCCTGAACCAACTGCAACGGCGTCATCGACAAGCCGTAACCGTAAGCGAGGGTAGCCTGGCTAATCGGCCGCCAGTTCCGATAATGGCTAAGCAACCCCGCCGACTCTCCTGGGAACCCGCTGGCAGTGGTCCGACCGAGACCGAATCCGGACAGCGCGGCCCAAAGCGTATCGGGTTCCAACGACATCCCGATCTTGGTGGCCCCGACGTTACTGGATTGCGCTAGGACTGTAGCCAGATCGATGCGGCCCAGGTTGGTGGAATCTTCAATCGTCTTGGCACCAACCTGCACCGAACCGGGCGAGGTATCCACCTCGCTGTCAGGCTGGTACAAGCCACTCTCCAGCGCGGCTGCGATAATCAATGGTTTAAAGCTCGATCCCGGCTCAAAGATATCGGTGATGGCCCGGTTACGATACCGGTAGGCGGCAAACTGCGATCGATCGTTCGGGTTATACGAGGGCTGATTGACCATCGCCAACACCTCGGCGGTATCGATATCGATGATCACGGCCGAGGCAGAACTGGCGTTGCTGCGACGCACTGCCGCCTTCAATTCACGGTAGGCAAGGTACTGTATACGCAAATCAATGCTAGCAACGATTTTACGCCCTGCCCGCGGTGGTTCGATGCTCTCGATATCTTCAACCACCCGGCCGAGGCGATCTTTGAGCACTCGCTTGCTGCCGGCCCGGGCCGCCAAGTGATGATCGAATGCGAGTTCCATGCCTTCCTGGCCGCGATCGTCGATATCAGTAAAGCCGATCAGGTGACCAGTTACTTCTCCGGCCGGGTAGTACCGGCGGTATTCGCGCAACAGTCGTACGCCCGGTATTTGCTGTTGCACGATACGCGCCGCATCGACAGGATTCATGTGCCGCTGCAAGTACATGAATTCCTTATCCACATTGCGCGTCAACCGCGTGGTAAGTGATTCGCGATCCAGGCCCAGCGCGATTGCAAGCGGCTTGATATATTCCGGGGCTGCAACCAGAGCACGGGGTGTTACCCAAATACTGTCCACCGGTGTACTGACGGCCAACGGTTCACCATTTCGGTCGGTGATCGTGCCCCGGTGCGCCGACAATCGTTCAACGCGCAGATGTCGCGCTGCTGCCTGCTCGATCAAAAAAACCTTATTGAAGACCTGCAATTGGACAGCCCGGCCGATAACAATAGCTGCACCTAACGCGAGCAGTGCCCCAAGAAAATAGCAACGCCGCTTAATACTTCGTTGCAGGCGCCAGTTTTTCGTCCCTCTCACAGTCACGGAAGCACCAGTAAAATCTCGCCTGCAACGGGCATTCGCATGCCCATTTGCTCGCGAGCCAGTCGTTCAACGCGCGCATGAGCGGACCAAGTGCTCTGTTCGATTTGCAACCGCCCCCATTCGACCTCAAGCTGATCCCGCTCTTGCGTCAGCGTCTGAAGTTCGGTGAACAGTTTGCGCGACTGGTGTTTGCTGTAGATGCAACCGACTGCCGAAGCCAGCCCTGCCAGAGTCAGAACTATCCACAGAACATGAATACGCATGTATTCGTTCATCGCAAGCGCTCGGCCACCCGCATAATGGCACTGCGCGCCCGCGGATTGTCTGCCACCTCGTGCTCGCTGGGGTGAGTTGCCCTGCCGACGAGGCCCATGCGCGGCTGCGCGTAATTCGGCACGACCGGTAACCAGGCCAGCGCTGGATCGACGCGGGAGTGATCGCGCAGGTAACGTTTGACGATCCGATCCTCCAGCGAGTGGAAACTGATCACACACAAACGACCGCAGACCTTGAGCGCGTCAGGAAACTGCTCCAGGCACTGCCGCAATTCCTCCAACTCATTATTGATAAAAATACGGATTGCCTGAAAAGTCCGGGTGGCCGGGTGTTTGCCCGGATGCCGCTGTGGCACTGCTTGCTCGACGATGTTCGCCAGTTGCAAGGTGCTGCTGATCCGTTGTTGACTTCTCGCGGCGCATATCACGCGCGCTATTCGCCGCGCCGACCTTTCCTCACCATGTTGTGCGATTACCCGCGCGATTTCTTCACGCTCTGCAGAATTGATCCATTCTTCTGCCGACGGCGATGTTCTCGGGTCCATGCGCATATCCAAAGGGCCGTCAGTCCGAAAGCTGAATCCGCGGGAAGGATTTTCCAATTGTGGTGACGACACACCAAGGTCGATGACGACTCCGTCGACAGCACCGAACACCTGATGCGCCGTCAAAGTCTCGCGCAACTGCCCGAAGCTGGCTTGCTCAACCAACAAACGCGACTCCCCGCGAACAAGGTTTGTTCCTTCTGCCACTGCTTCCGGGTCCCTGTCAAAAGCCAGAAGTCGGCCGTGTGGACCGAGCCGCTCCAAAATCGCCCGACTATGGCCGCCGCGGCCAAACGTTAAGTCTACGTAGAGGCCATCTGCCCGTATGGCCAGATGGCGTACGACCTCATCCACAAGCACAGGAACATGCTGACCAACCCCTGTACCCATATGCAATTCGGATAACCTTTCATAGTGCTCGCCACACCGACCCTTGTCGGTACCAAGCTCGCGGCTAAAGACGCGATAGCATTGCCTTTAAATCAGTAGGGATTCCAATTCCTCAGGTAATTCCAGTCCGTCACCGGCCGTGTCGGTAAGCCACTCCTCGCGCCGCTCATTCCAGCGCATCTCGTCCCAGAGTTCGAACTTAGCTCCCTGGCCAAGCAACATTGCCTGCCGGTTGAGGCCTGCGAATTCCCGCAGTTCCCTTGGAATCAGAATCCGCCCGTGTGCATCCAGTTCAACTTCTGCCGCATGCCCCACCATTATTCTTTGTAAACGCCGGATCAGAGGCTTGGTTCCAGGGAGCTTCATCAGGCGACGCTCCATGTCCTCCCAGTCAGGCAAAGGGTAAATGAGCAAACAGTGGTCCTGGTCGATCGTACAGATAAGGTGCCCTTCAGAACGGCTGATGATCCCGTCCCGATAACGTATCGGAACCGCCATCCTCCCTTTTGCATCCAGGGTGACCTTTGTTGCACCGCGAAACATGGGTGATCGGACAATTTAGCCCATTCCCCCCCACTTTTTACCACTTTCAAACACTATAGAAAGAGGCACGCCATGCTGTCAACCGAACCCTGCAAATAATTCTTTAAGGACAGCAACTTAGCTGTAGTTTTACCATATAACTCCGCACCAATCAGGGTCACCAGAGCCACTAAATCAGGGTGTTACGCTGGCTTTTGGAACTGTTTGTGAGGATCCCCGGCGCCGCGCACATGCCTAGGGTGCCGGCCATGCACCGGGGTGCTTGAATACGATCTGCGCTAGCTGGTCACGGCAGGCAGGGAAAGCGTGGAGTCGGCCGGTAAGCCGGGTTCTGTCGTGGACAATCATTCATCTGGGACCGCCGTCACCGGCGGCCTCAAGCGACCTACCCGGGAGTCCCTGCGGACGCGGGCGTCCACCGCAAAACGATGGATCCACTCCCCTATTTGGTCTTGCTCCGGGTGGGGTTTACCTTGCCGCGGCGTGTTACCAGCCGCGCGGTGCGCTCTTACCGCACCTTTTCACCCTTACCCCGCATCTGCGGGGCGGTATATTTTCTGTGGCACTTTCCGTGGGCTCGCGCCCCCCAGGTGTTACCTGGCACCCTGCCCGCCGGAGCCCGGACTTTCCTCCCGATCACGCCGCGAGGCGCAACCGAGCGATTGCCTGGCCGACTCCGGATCCACCATAGATGCGCTATCGCGATTCCGCAACCGCGGGTCAGGTTTTCGCTTCACCACCGCCAGCCTGGCGTTGCTTTACCGCGATCCGGTAGACCGCCCGACGCGAAAATCCGGTAATGCGCGCAGCGATCCGGGCCGCGCGAGTGGCTGAATGATCTTCCAA
>JAYZJE010000104.1:0-3739 GCA_036164895.1 Pseudomonadota bacterium | reverse complement strand
CGATTATCCCGTCAAAATTCTGCAAACGAGTGACAATGTCGTCAAGACAGTCAGAATTAGCCCACCCATGTATACTCAAGAGGCAGCGGCCGGTTAGGTGGATAAAGCTCCGCTGCCGACACCGCTGCCCATTGGTAAGGTCCAGATGCTGAATGGCAGCTTTGTTGGACGCCAGGTGGATCTGAACAAAACACTGACGACCCTAGGGCAGCCCGGGGTTCAGGTAATTGCAATCACTCGCCGTAATAACGGATTTTTTATCGTGCAGGTAGAAAACAAAAACGGTGAACCGCCTAAGGTCAACGGGGAACCGGTGAGCCACAAGGCACGAAAACTCGTCGATAATGATATGGTTGAACTGCTCGGTATCAAGATGGGTTTTTTCATCGCCTGATTCGGGCCGCACGTAACCGCGATTTTTCACCATCAATAAAGCGGTGTTTGGTACGCTGGCTCAGGCCGCACATAACCTCGTACGGTATCGTACCGGCCCGTGCCGCAATCTCTTCGATCCCCGGATTCGCACCCCAAAGCACCACACGATCGCCCACGCAGGCGGCCGGCACATCGGTCAAATCCACCGTAATCATGTCCATAGACACCCGTCCGACCAGCTGGACCCGGTGCCCATTGACCACAACCGGCGTGCCGGTTTCCAAGTGACGGGGATAGCCATCCCCATATCCCACCGCGGCCACGCCTAAGACGGTTTCGCGGTCTGCCTGCCAGGTTGCGCCATAGCCAACTTGGGCGCCTTTTTTTAGTGTCCTGATCGCGATCAGCCTCGATTCAAAACTCATCGCTGGCTCGAGGCCAAATTCCTGGGCGCTGCGCCCAGGAATCGGCGACGCTCCGTAGAGGGCTATACCGGGACGCACCCAGTTTTCGCCCTTGTAGTCGAGCAGTTCAGAAGACGTTAACGTCTGTGCCCAAAGCAACACACCTGCTGAATTCGCAATGCTCACATCGCCGGTAAAGCTACCCAGCGCTGCACCAAACCTACGCACCTGCTGCAGCGTGGTTCGGTCATTCGGGTCGTCCGCGCAGGCAAGGTGAGTCATTACCCGCGGGTCGGGTTTCACTGCAGCACAACTCTTAAGGCGCGTCAGGCATGCGTCCAACGACTTGGGCTCGAATCCAAGGCGACCCATTCCCGTATCCAGCTTGAGCCATATTCCAACAACCTTCTCGTTTAGCAACGCGTCAAGCATGTCAAAATGAGAGGGGTCGTGGACGACTAACTCCAAATCATGCTCAACCGCAAGCTCCATCTCTGCAAGCTCCGCGCAACCTTCTAGCACCAGAATTGGTTGACGAATTCCCGCCATACGAAGCTTGGCGCCCTCGTCAACACGCGTCACCGCCAAACCATCAGCATTTGACAGGATTTGCGCGGTTTCAATCAAGCCGTGCCCATAAGCGTTGGCTTTTATTACTGCCATGATTCGGCAGCCTACAGCGGTACTTTTTATTCGATTGAAATTGTGTCGAATGGCGGAAGCGTTAATTACCGCAACGGCGGTTTCTGTCACGGAAATGCCTCGATTTCAGGCACGTAATTATCGAAGCGCGTGAATTCGCCACGAAAGGTCAAACGAAACTCTCCGATCGGACCGTTGCGCTGCTTCGCAACGTTAATGTCCGCGATTCCCTTGCGGGGCGTATTCGTGTCGTAAACTTCTTCGCGATAGATAAAAACGATCACGTCAGCGTCCTGCTCAATCGCACCAGACTCGCGCAAATCCGACATCACTGGCTTCTTATCGGTGCGCTGCTCGACACTCCTATTGAGCTGAGACAAAGCAATGATGGGTACTTGAAGTTCTTTCGCCAACGCTTTCAACGATCGCGAGATCTCGGATATTTCAGTCGCCCGGTTTTCCTTGGTCCCTGGGACTGCCATTAGCTGCAGATAATCCACCACGATCAACTCCAGGCCTTGCTCCCGCTTCAGCCTCCGCGCCCGCGCCCGAAGGTCAGTTGGAGTCAGTGCTGCGGAGTCATCTATAAACAGCGGAGCCTCGCCCATTTGCTGAATGGCGCCATTGATCCTTGGCCAGTCGTCGTCGCTAAATCGTCCATTTCGCAAGTGCGACTGGTTAACCTGCCCAAGTGATGAAATCAATCGGAAGGCTAACTGCTCGGTCGACATTTCCATGCTGAAGATCGCGGTTGGCAAGTGCAGTTTTTTAAACGCGGCATTTTCCGCAATATTCATTGCCATGCTGGTTTTACCCATCGACGGCCGACCCGCGATAACAACCAGCTCACCTTTCTGAAGGCCCGCAGTCAACTGGTCGAATTCCTTGAACCCGCTAGGAACGCCGGTGATATCACCCTCGGCCTGGTGCAGTGCATCCAGACGATCGATCGTATCTGGCAGCACGTCCCTGAGCATCACAAAACCTGCCTCCTGCCGTTCACCGCGCTGAGCGATCCTTAATACGTGGTTTTCAGCATCGTCAACGAGATCCTTCGCCGGGCGGCCCTCGGTTCTGTAAGCGCTGGCGGCGATTTTGTTACCAACTTCAATCAGTTCGCGTAATAGTCCACGCTCCCGCACGATATCAGCGTAGGCGACGATATTCGCCGCACTCGGCGTGTCTTTGGCCAACGTGCCCAGATACCCGAGCCCACCAACCTCGGTCAGCTGCTCCCGCCGTTCCAGGAATTCTGAGAGGGTGACTGCATCGCGCGGCTCGTTGCGATTAGCAAGCTCCTTGATCGCGACGAAAATCAGCCGATGGTCAGGGCGGTAGAAATCTGCCTCGGAAACTCTGTCGGCAACCTTATCCCAGGCCTGATTATCAAGCATCAAACCACCCAGTAGCGCCTGCTCAGCCTCCACTGAATTCGGCGGCACGTCAACGTGCTCGCTTAACGAAACATTCTGCTGTGATTGTCTGACTGCTTGTGCCACGGGTAGTGCGCTTGAACGGATTGTTGGTCCGTGTCTTCTAGCTTTATGCGCTCCGTTCGTTTTCTACGTTATCGATATTTTCTTCACTATCCAGATCTTCCAGATTCTGCGAGCTTTTGTCACCGACAACGGTAATCGTGATTTTGACGTTCACGTCTGTGTGCAGATGAATTTCGATTTCATGCTTGCCAGTAGTACGAACCGGTCCGTGAGGTAACCTCACCTCGCTACGCTGCACAGGGACTCCAGCTGCCGAGCACGCTTCCGAAATATCAATTGTGCTGATAGAACCAAACAACTTGCCTTCTGTCCCCGCGTTTGCTGTCAAGGTTAGCTTCAGGCTGTCTAGTTCTGCAACACGTTTCTGGGCCAATGCAAGCTCGTCAGCTTCGCGGCGCTCAAGCTCCGCTCTGCGCACTTCGAAGGCTGCTTGGTTATCAGGTGTTGCCAGAGTTGCCTTGCCCTTCGGTAATAGAAAATTCCGACCATAACCAGCCTGCACCTTAACAAGGTCACCTATATTGCCAAGATTTTCGACCTTTTCGAGCAGGATGACTTGCATCGTATTTGTTCTCCACTGGGAACCCTAACCTGACGCTACCAATTAAACCATATCCTCACGGCCAGGTCGCAGCCTGTACCAATTATCAATAAATCCAACAGCTACCAGTAACACGATTTCCGAAATTCTTGCTACCGGCCCAAGCAACAGCGGGAAATACAGCGCCACCCACCAACCTTTGGGCCATTGTTTCGACCCCGACCACCAATAAATCACCGCCAGCCCCTGAAATGCGAAGCCTGTGCCAAGCACCAGCA
>JAYZJE010000103.1:0-6316 GCA_036164895.1 Pseudomonadota bacterium | reverse complement strand
CCTGCAAAACCAATAACAAGGGGCCGTCTGAAGGCAGGCTATCGGACATGATCAGCTCGTTTTACTGGCTCGCAGACTATCCTAAGTAGTTGATTTCCGGCTAGGGCAGCCCCAAGTTAACCTGAATCCTACAGGCGCAAACTGGAGATTGTTATGCGCATGGAAAAACTGACCAGCAAGTTTCAGATGGCGCTGGCCGATGCTCAGTCACTGGCTGTCGGCTTGGAGAACCAGTTTATCGGGCCGGCACACCTGATGGTGGCGCTGCTGGACCAACAGAGTGGCACGGTGCGGCATCTGCTGACCAAGTCAGGCGCCAAGGTCAACCTGCTACGCTCGCGGCTTGGTGAGGCCGTAGACCAATTTCCCAAGGTAGAAGGCGCAGCCGGCGAAGTTCACATATCCAATGACCTCAGCAAACTGCTCAACGTTACCGATAAGCTCGCACAGGATCGTGGCGATCAGTACATTTCGAGCGAATTATTCGCGCTCGCCGCGTGCGACGACAAGGGGGAGCTGGGACGAATCCTGACGGACTCCGGTGTGGTTCGGGGTGCTGTGGACCGGGCCATCGACGAACTGAGGGGCGGTCAGCAGGTCAATGATCCAAATGCCGAGGAAACCCGCCAGGCGCTGGAAAAATATACCATCGATCTGACCGAACGCGCTGAGCAGGGCAAACTCGATCCGATCATTGGTCGCGACGACGAGATTCGCCGCACGATGCAGATTCTGCAGCGCCGGACCAAAAACAATCCGGTCCTGATCGGCGAACCCGGCGTCGGGAAGACCGCCATCGTTGAGGGTCTGGCCCAGCGAATCGTTAACGGTGAAGTTCCGGAGGGCCTTAAAGGTAAGCGCATACTTGCGCTTGATCTGGGGGCGCTGATCGCCGGCGCAAAGTTTCGTGGCGAGTTCGAGGAACGCCTGAAAGCGGTGTTATCAGATTTGGCGAAACAGGAAGGGCAGATCATTCTGTTCATCGACGAGATGCACACGATGGTGGGCGCGGGTAAAGCGGAAGGTGCAATGGACGCCGGAAACATGCTGAAACCGGCCCTAGCCAGAGGCGAACTCCATTGCGTCGGTGCGACCACCCTCGATGAATATCGTCAAAATATTGAGAAAGACGCCGCACTGGAAAGACGTTTCCAGAGAGTACTGATCGATGAGCCGAATGTTGAGGACACCATCGCAATCTTGCGCGGCCTGAAGGAACGCTACGAGGTGCATCACGGAGTGGAAATAACCGATCTTGCAATCGTCGCTGCCGCAACGCTGTCGCAACGGTACATCAGCGACCGGCAATTACCGGACAAGGCCATCGATCTGGTTGATGAAGCTGGTTCGCTAATCCGTATGGAGATCGATTCGAAACCGGAAGAAATGGACCGTCTTGAGCGACGAATTATCCAGCTCAAGATCGAGCGGGAAGCGCTAAAAAAGGAAACCGACCACGCGTCAAAGAAGCGTCTCAAGGATCTTGAGGAGCAACTCGAGTTGCTGGAAAAAGAATACGCGGATCTCGACGATGTCTGGAAGGCGGAGAAAGCCGCCATGCAGGGTACGACGCATATCAAGGAAGAACTTGAGCGCGCGCGCACAGAGTTTGAGACTGCTCGCCGCGCCAATGACCTGGCCCGCATGTCCGAATTACAGTATGGCCAGATACCGGAACTGACGCGGCAACTCGAGGAGGCTGCAGCGCTGGAGCAGCAGAAAACGCAGCTGGTTCGCAACCGGGTGACCGACGAAGAAATTGCTGAGGTGGTGTCCAAGTGGACCGGAGTGCCGGTCGCAAAATTGCTCGCAGGTGAACGGGAGAAACTGCTGCACCTCGAAGACGACCTGCACCAGCGGGTGGTTGGACAGGATGAAGCGCTAGAAGCCGTATCCAATGCGATCCGCAGGTCGCGGGCGGGCCTGTCAGACCCGAAGCGGCCAAACGGTTCGTTCCTGTTTCTCGGGCCCACGGGTGTGGGCAAGACCGAGCTTACGCGGGCGCTCGCCAACACATTATTTGATTCAGAAGATGCAATGATCCGCATCGACATGTCCGAATACATGGAAAAGCATTCGGTGGCGCGACTAATCGGCGCACCTCCCGGGTACATTGGATATGAAGAAGGCGGTCAGCTGACCGAGGCTGTTCGCCGCCGACCGTACTCGGTGGTGTTACTGGATGAAGTCGAAAAGGCGCACCCCGATGTATTCAACGTGTTACTGCAGGTGCTGGATGACGGCCGACTGACAGACGGTCACGGCCGAACTGTGGATTTTCGAAACACCGTCATAATCATGACGTCGAATCTTGGCTCCCAACAGATTCAGAAGATGGCGGGGGAGGAGAACTACCACGCGATGAAAAGCGCGGTAATGCAGGTTGTCGGTGAGCACTTCAGGCCCGAGTTCGTCAACCGCGTGGACGATATTGTCGTATTCCACGCGTTGACGATGGAACAAATTCGAGAAATCGCAGCTATTCAGTTGCAGTCCTTGCAGCAGCGGCTGCTGGACCGGGATGTCCGACTGGAACTGACCGATGCAGCTCTGAACCGACTTGCCGAAGCCGGATTCGATCCGGTTTACGGTGCCCGTCCACTGAAACGGGCCATTCAACAGCGGATTGAAAACCCTCTGGCCGAACAGATCTTGGCCGGTGTATTTGCGCCTGGCGATGCCGTGCTGGTCGATGTCGATGGCGATGAGTTCGTGTTCAGCCGAGAACAGCCGGCCGTAGCCTGACCACCGGAATTACGAGGCTAAAGCTTGCAACAGACTGCTGCATATCTCGGGGCGCCGTCCGGGCTGGGTTACAAGCTCCCGATGTTGCGTAGCCCTCGGTGCCACGAAAGGCGGGTGGACAATTTCCTGTTATCTGTCCCGAGCAGCAGAATAAGGAGGAACTAGCCCAGCTTCACGTGGTTGATTTTTTTGTTGCTACCCCAACAATATGCGGTGGCCCAACGTGCGGACCACAACGCTAGTCGCCGCAGAGAATCTTGAATGCCGATTTACGAGTATAAATGCAAAAATTGCGCCCACGTTTTCGACGTGTTGCAAAAGATGAGCGATGACCCGTTGATCAAGTGCCCCGAGTGTGGTCGGCTGGATTTGCGCAAACTCCTATCCGCCCCAAATTTCCGGCTCAAAGGCGGCGGATGGTATGAAACCGATTTTAAAACCGACAATAAGCGCAACCTGGCCGAAAGCCCGGACAGTAAATCCAAAGCTGCGGATGGAGACAAGAAATCTGCCGGCAGCGATGATAAAAAGAGCGAATCGAAGAGTAAGTCCGGGTCCGACGGCAAGTCTTCCGACGGCAAGTCTTCCGGTGGCGGAGACCAGGCAGCCTGACCATAGCCGCCCGTGGCTTGTTCTGTACGCCGTGATCAGACAGGATAGTCTCGTCCTTATTGACAGATGTATTTCTGAGTATGAAACGATTCCAGCGATATATGGTGGCGGGCTTGCTGGTCTGGGTGCCCCTGGGGGTCACAGTGCTGTTGCTGAAGTTCCTGGTCGATTTCATGGACAGGACGCTTTTATTGCTGCCAGCCGACTATCGGCCAGATGCTTTCTTCGGATTTCATATCCCCGGGCTTGGGATCTTGCTGAGTTTGGTGGTATTGCTGGTGACCGGTTTCCTGGTCGCCAACCTGGTTGGGCGGCGGCTCGTGCACCTCTGGGAATCGGTTCTGAAGCGCATTCCCTTCGTGCGTTCGGTTTATTCTGCCGCGAAAAACTTCGCGGAAATCGTGCTGACAGACGCCAACCAATCGTTCAAGAAAGTCCTGCTGATCGAATATCCGCGCAAGGGTCTTTACAGTCTCTGTTTTCAGACGTCGATCTATCTTGGAGAGGTACAGGCACGTACCGGTGAAGAAGTGATCTGTGTGTTTGTTCCCACGACGCCGAATCCAACGTCGGGACTGATCCTGATGGTGCCGAAGGCAGAGGTGATCGAACTGGACATGGAAGTGGAAGATGCGCTGAAGATGGTGGTTTCACTCGGTGTTGTCGTTCCGCAGTGGAACGGGGGGGACACGCCGGCGCCGCTGGGAAAAGCGCGGCCGCAGCCGCTACCTTAAGATCCGCCAACTTTCGTGCTGGTGTGACCAGCGAAAGCTTAGGAATCATGCGTACATATTATTGTGGTCAAATCGATGCTTCCCTGGTAGGCAAAGACGTCGCCGTCGCTGGCTGGGTGCACCGACAGCGCGATCATGGTGGCGTTATTTTCATCGACCTGCGTGATCGCGAAGGGCTGCTGCAGGTGGTCTGTGACCCCGATACCCCAGAGTTGTTTGCGCTTGCCGAAAAAATCCGCGGTGAATTCGTACTGGCTGTTCGGGGCCGGATCAGGCCGCGTCCGGAAGGCACCGTGAACCCGAACCTGCCAAGCGGCGAAGTTGAGCTGTTGGCGGTTGAACTCGAGATCCTGAATCCTGCGGAGACCCCCCCGTTTCATCACAGCGAACACGTCCAGGAGGATCTGCGACTGAAGTACCGCTACCTGGATCTTCGGCGCGAGGAGATGACCGCCCGGCTTCGACTGCGACACCAAGTCACGCGCTGTCTGCGTGCGTATCTCGATGAACACGGGTTCATTGACGTTGAAACGCCGATGCTAACTCGGACTACTCCGGAGGGTGCGCGCGACTACATCGTACCGAGCCGGACCCGTCCGGGCGAATTCTTTGCACTACCGCAGTCGCCGCAGTTGTTTAAACAACTCCTGATGATGTCGGGCATTGATCGTTATTACCAAATTGCACGTTGTTTCCGAGACGAGGATTTGCGGTCGGATCGACAACCTGAGTTTACTCAGCTCGACGTAGAAATGTCGTTTACCGACGAGAACGGCGTTATGGAGATCATGGAAGCGATGATCCAGCACCTGTTCGCCGAAGTGCTCAGGGTTCAGTTGCCGGAACCGTTCCCGCGTATATCCCATGTCGAAGCACTGGAGCGCTTCGGTACTGATCGGCCGGACTTGCGTATTCCGCTCGAACTGGTTGATGTCGCGGATCTGATGCGGGGTGTGGAATTTAAAGTGTTCGCCGGACCGGCCGCGGATCCGGATGGGCGGGTTGCGGCGCTTAAGTTGGCCGGCGGCGCTGAGTTAAGCCGCAAGGAAATCGACGACTACACTGAATATGTCGGGCGTTTCGGTGCTAAAGGGCTCGCATATATCAAGGTTTCCGATCCCGACCGGGGCAGGGACGGCTTGCAATCGCCGATCCTGAAGTTTCTGCCCGATGACACTGTGTCGGGACTGGTCAAACGCTTGCAGCTGACTGCCGGTGATCTGGTGTTCTTCGGTGCGGACAAGACCAAAATCGTCAACGATGCGCTGGGAGCCCTGCGTGAGCGGTTAGGCCAGGACCGCGGTCTCGTCGAGCCGCGCTGGCGGCCTCTGTGGGTCGTCGATTTTCCACTGTTTGAGTGGGATGCTGGTGAGCAGCGCTGGACCGCTTCCCATCATCCGTTCACGGCGCCGACGGTTACCGACGCGGAAGCAGTCAAGGCGGCGCCGGGCGATGTGCAATCCAGGGCTTACGACTTCGTGCTCAACGGCACCGAGATCGGTGGCGGTTCGATGCGTATTCATGATGCGGGTATGCAGTCCGCTGTATTTGAAGTGCTCGGCATTTCCGAAGAGGAGGCCACTAGCAAGTTCGGGTTCCTGCTCCGTGCGCTGAAATACGGAACGCCTCCGCACGGCGGTATTGCGTTTGGACTCGACCGGCTGGTAATGCTGATGGCAGGCGCCGATAGCATCCGTGATGTCATGGCGTTTCCGAAGACCCAGTCGGCAAGCTGCCTGCTGACCGACGCCCCGGGGCCGGTATCGGCTGCACAACTCAAAGAGGTTGGCCTGCGCTTGCGGAAGTCCGGCCAGAAATCCTGAGTGGCTGCGATGGCAAGCCACACCCGCGGCAACGAGGGGGTGCTGCTGATTCCGGGCTTGTGGATGGTCGGCGATGTCATGCGGGTGCTCGCGTATCAATTGCGCGATGTAGGGTTCACGACCGAAAACTTTTCCTATCGCATGCTCCGCGAAGGCTTGGAGGCAAACTGCCGCCGGCTGCAGCAGCGCATCAGCAGCTCGTCGCACGAGCGGCTACACCTGGTTGGGCACAGCCTCGGTGGAGTGCTCGCGTTGCAAACTCTAACCCGTTATCCGGAGGCGATTGCGGGGCGGGTCGTTTGCTTGGGGTCGCCATTGCTTAACACCATCACCGGCCGTCGCTTAGCCACTTCGCGAATCGGTAGCCGGATGTTGGGACGAACTTTGCCAGAGGCGGTATTC